>CAZSNX010000215.1:0-7339 GCA_964607945.1 uncultured Candidatus Obscuribacterales bacterium | reverse complement strand
AATCTTCAACAAAAGTTCTCTCACCGGTCTCTTGATTGGTCGTCTTAGTAAGAGTCGCCACAGCCTCGGCGCGTCCTTCCCTGCCGGTCCTGCTAAACGAGTGTGTCTCGACCTCGACATCATCTTTTAGTATTCTGCTAACTGCGTGGCTGGAGATAGGAAGATTAGCTTCGACTTCTGCCACGCCTGCGAAGGACTCTTGTTTAACAAAATGTCCTTCCTCATCTTTCTGAGTTGCAACAACCTCCTCTACAGAAAAGATGTTTTCAGCAGGTTGCCCACTGCCGTCGCGATACTTGTAGTCAGTCGTGAGCGTTTGCGGTTTTCCCGATTGATCGTATGAGCGAGCAGTCTGACTCACTCTTAGTCCGGAGTCATTGTATGCAACTGCTGTGCTGGCACCATCCGGTGAATAGAAAGTTTCGGTGCGCGCCAAACTCCCGGCCGCCCCGGTTGATTTCACAACTGTTATCTCTCCCGTCTTTTGATTGACAGTCACGTCACCGTCGAACTTGACCGTTTCCGTTATGCTATTTTTCGCATCGTTGGGGTCTGGACGAGTAATTTCCACGGACTGAACGTGTTTTCCATCGGCAGAATAGCTCAACTTAGTCTTGACGCCATTCAGCTCGATACTCTCAATTCTGCCGTCAGCCAGCCTGGATAGCTCCGGCAGTTTGCCCGTGGATGCCTGCTCAGGTCTTTGGGCGCTCTTGAGCATCTCGCGGGTGACAAAAGCTTGCTCCAGAGCTTGCTTGTTACCGTTTGCCGCCTCGGTCATCAAAGCTTTATTAACTCTCGTCAAGTCTTCGACCGACGATAGCGAGTCTATTCCCTTTGTGATCATCGAAACGCGTTGCCGCCCGACTTCCGCGCCTACAGCTGGCTCGAGTCTTTCCAAAACGATTTCGACAGCATCTTTGGCGGCATTTCCACCAGCCCTCAATTCCCTGAGCAATGCATTCAATCCGGTTCCGGCGCTGTCAGCTCCGACAATTTCAGCAAGCAGCCGCTTAGCGGCGTCATTTGGTGGATCTCCATTTGCAAAAGCATGAAGAGCTTCAAGTGCGTCAGCCGTCTTTTCCGCATCCAATGTAGACAACAGAACCTGGCGGCCTTTCTCGATCGCCTCAAAACCAGCCAGCACTTGCTTCAAGTAAGCGTCATCTTTGCCTGCTTCACTTTCAGACATTGCCTTCAGCGCTTCGAAAGCCCTTTCGCGGTCTCCCTCGAACGCATTCGCATCCAAATACACCGACACCGCTTCGTCTACCCTGACTTTCAACTCCGCAGGTTCGGTTATCGCCTTCAAGTCTTCGCTTTCCCAGCGGGTTCTGGCGGCGGCAATGCGCTCTTCGCTTTCTCTTGAAGCTGTAGCCGGGTTGTAATCCCAGAGCAGCTTTCCATCGCTGGTTGCCACCAACTGCCGCCCGTCGAGAAACTGATAGCGAACCGTCTCCGGCAAGCCCTTTTCCTTGTCCGGCGGCATCGTGCGTTCCTGTGCACCGTCTGCCAGATAACGACACGGCACACCATATTGCCTGGGTGGACCTTCAGACAAGACTTCTCTAAGTACAGAACGAGTTTTATCACCTTGCGTTTCATCGACTCGCTCGGCGATTATCTTTGGTGGTTCTCCAGGTTCTATGACTTGAATCGGTTGATCGCCCGGCTTGCGATTTTCAGCGTATTTGAACTGCCTGATGCTTCCGTAGGCATCTCTTGTCTCTGTGATGCAGCCGTGAGAATCTCTCTTCAGATACGGACCGTCCGCTCCGGCAAAACGCCTTTCAACCTCAATCTCGCGGCCACCGTCTCCGGTCTTGAAAGTCGACTGCGAACGATCGGAATTTGCTCTTGTAGCTTCAACCAGCTTGTCCTTCCCATCTGCGCCCTGCCGCGCGGTTATCGTGCTGCCATCAAGTCTCGTGATAGTAAAGCCGGTTACGACCGCCTCAGCCTTTGCCGGCGGCTTGGAGTCGAACTCGCTGAACGACGATGGCGGTCCAAACTCTTCCTTTTCCGAGTTCCATTCCTTCAGTTTGCCGTCAGACGGATCGAGTTTGGCTACGACTGCGCCCTTGTCGTCAGTAACAGAATCAACCCGTCCCCCGGCATCGCGATGCAATCGCCATTGCCTTTCAATCTTGTTCGCTCCGTCCAGTCCATACTCAGAGCGTGCGCCAAGATTTCCGTCTGCATCTACCTTTCGAAGAACACCCTTTTCCTTAGGATCTGCGCGGTCAGTTACTGTGCCATGTTGATCGGTTACCGATAATATCCTTCCTGATTCTCTATCGCGAACAAAGTGCCGCTCTTCACCGCTGGCGCTTTTAGAGTAAGTCAACTCTCCTTTCGAATTCCAACTCGTCATAGAGCCATCAGGCAAACGTTGCTCTACCGGCTGCCCCTTTTCGTCACGCTTGATATACGCACCATTGTCGAACTGCCGCTCGCGCTCGACATTATTCTTGTCAAAGATTGAGGTCGAGTCATCTTTGTTGCGCCGAACTCCTATTTCGTGGCCAGCGCTGTCCTTGGTTCGAATTACCACAGATCCATCGGGCACCAACTCGAGCTTGCCAACATACGAAACCTTCTGATTGCCTTCCAGGGTGAATTTATATTCGCCTGCTGCCTCGCCGGCTTCGAGCTTCCATTTATTACCGTTTGCTTCTGTAATCTCAACCGGCACTCCGTCTTTCTCGACAACCGACCGCCCGCTGCCGTCGATGCGCTCGACCGAGCCATCATCTTTCGTGACGACCACGGATCCTTCAGCATTTACACTCACCTTGCCGTCGAATGAACCAAGCACTTTGCCGTTTTCGACAATATCCCAGTTGCCGGCACGAACTTCTGTCTTGGTCTCGTCTTTGGGAGCTTCTCTTGGTTGTTCCGCCGTAGCAGGTTGAGTAGCTTCGCTTGGACTATGCTCACGGCGCACCAAAACTGTTCCGTTCGGCAGGGTTATTTTGTCTTGCTCTACGACGGTCGACCCGCCGTTACCGTGCACAATTTTTGTCAGTTCGTTGTCTCTGCTCATTGTTACTTCCGCGCCATTTGCGTACTTGGAAGTAACCTCACCGGTTGCCGGGTCGTAAACGCTCTGCATTGACAGGCGTCCTTCTTTCATCTCCTTCAATTCCTGCTCATTGCGTGGCTGGAATGCCACGGTAATGCGGCCGGTTTCCGGATCTTTTGATACCCGATCATTGCCCTTCTCATCTTTGGCCGGCTCACGCCAATTGCCTTCAGCATCCTGATACCGAGTCACCACTTTGCCGTGACCGTCATCGAAAGTCTGCCTGCGATCGTCCCAATCAGAGCTGTAAGAAGCACCACCCTGGAAAGATACCTTCAGCTCATTGGTTTTCGCATTGCGTTCGATGCTGTCTGGACGTCCGTCCTGATGCTCGAATTGAACTTTGGTTACTCCTGTTTCGGGATCGGTGCTGACCAGATCTTTGCCATTTTGATCTTTCGCAGCCGCCCGCCAGCCATAGCCATCCCAGTATTCAACACCCGTGGACTTACCTTCCGCATCGAACTGCTCGCGCTTATATGTATTGAAATCTCGAATCTCTTTGGAGCCATCAGACTTGTGGTACTCCATCACGCCTTCTTGATTGTCATATCGAAGCGTGCCGGTATCCAGCTCTTCAAATTCACCCTTAATAGAGCCGTCTTCGTTGCGCTTCAATACGTTTTCGCTGAAGCCGTCAACCTTTCCTTCTTTCGTCTGATTGCCGCTGGCATCTAAATGAACCCAACCTTTGTCGGTCTTTACCAGCTTTCCTTCGCCGGCCGGCAATTCGATCTCGCTCAGTTTGCCGTTTTCATCTCGCTTGAAAGTCGGTTTATATCCGGTCGCACGTTCTTGCTTCTCGCTTGATTCACTCTTCGCCTCAGCTACCGGTTCGGATTTCTCATCAAGAGCACTTTCGGCTGAGTCCCCCTCAGACTTGAAGAAAATTGCACTTACAGCCCTTCCATCAGCCTGCCCGTCGACTTCATTGTGGAAAGTGACAACCTTATGATCGGGCTTGGACTTCAAAGAGTGCTCCACCGCTCGGATCGGAACATCTTGCGCGGCGAGCTCCTTGTTCAATAGATCGGCTGCGCTCACAGGCTTTCCGGTTTGTTCAGATAGTTGCTTGGCGAGATCGTTTAATTCCTTATACTGTTCAGCCAGTTGCTCTCGACTCGCCCTGTCCGGCTTATTGCCCCCCTCCAGTGAGCAGTGCAAATCTTCTGCAAGCTTCTGAGTTACTTCATGTATCTTTTGATCAAGAGGGCTCAAGCCTCTCTCTCCGGTTTCTGCCGGCTGCTCCACCTGAGAGTCCGTATGCTCACCGCCGGCCGCATCGCCAAACTCGGCCGTCTCAAAGAGTTTTCTCAGCTCTTCGGCCAGGTAATCTGGCTGGATATGCTCGTCAGCGCCTTGATCTGTCTTTGCATCAATCAGCCCACTTCTGACTTTCTCGAAGTCGACTTGCGCGCCAGCAACTGCGACATATTCCCCTGTCTCGCCGTCCCATTTAACGATGCCGGCTGTCTCCAGCACTTTGCCTATCTCCTCGACTGAGGATTGTCTATCCGGCTCATCCTTCCAGCGATTGAGACATTCGACTATGCCCGGAACTCCGCCGGGGCTCTTAACTCCACCATTCTCGAAAAGCGGCGCAAGCTTCTGGCAGCATCGGGCGGCAGCAGCCAGGCGATCGTTACCCTGATCAAGCTCCGACTTGTTCAGCAGGCTCAATTCCTTTATTGCTGCTCCTGCATCCTCGCTGCCGGAGAATACCCTTTCCACCTGACTTCCCGCCTGCTCGTCCAGCACGAACTGCTCCCATTCTTTGTTCATTACCGCCCTGGACAAGTCAGACGCAATCGGCTCTTTGGACGCAATGGACTCCAACACAGTGGCAGCCGGACCATCATCACCCGGCTCACTGCGCCTTAAGCCATAAAGTTGTCTCAGGGCGTCTCGTCGGTTATCCTCTGCTGCCGGTCCCTCCGCATCAAGTGTGTCGGCAAGTTTTGTAGCAGCCTCTACGAAATTGATTGTCTTCAATGCCGAGATCGACTTCGAAGCTTTATCCGGATCATCGCTTTGCGCACCGACCCTCAAACCTTCTCTTATTTTTTCCCTCTCTGCTGGGTCGGCACTGTGTAGATATCGGTACTCCGGAGAATCCTCCTTGAGCTCACCAATTTTTTTCAGTTGCTCTTCGATGGTCTTGTAAGCCGCTGCCACATCCGGCGAACAGTTGCTCGAAACGGTAAGCGACTCCTGCATTCTTTCGATCGGAGACCGCTTATCGTTAACTGGAACAGTTTCGACCGCGCTTGCGCGCAGCCCACTATCAGGTTTACTATCCGATGCATCAGTTGGCTTCTTCTCGGGCTCTTCTGGTTTTTCAGGCATCTATCGCTTTCCTACAGGCATTCCGTCGCCAATAGGCTTTATACCCTCGAAATGCTCGAACCAGCCAGGGTTGCAAAGAGAACGGTGGGCATTAAGCGGCAGCGCAGGCGGTCTTTGCCCAGATGGTGAGGTTGTCGCGTTGTCCGTTTGCTGAGAGCTCGATTCTGCCGGTGAAAGCGTCAAACCAGATTCTGACCTGACCGGCATTGCTGTTCTTGTAAGCTTGTGCTGATATTTCCAAGCAAAGAGCGATAACATTCTTGATGCTGGCTGGCTGACCGGCAGCGGTCTTGCCACCAGCTACCATGAAAGCATCGACGATTTGCTTGCGTCCGAAACCGAAAGAGCCGTTCTTGACCAGGTTGAAGATTTGCTCGGCGGAGATGGCTTGGGCAACAACTGCTACATCGGCGCCGGCGGTTTGTTCGAACAGGTTGGAGATAACCAGGTATTCGGTTTCGTTTACTACTGTCAGAACGTTTGCCATTTTGCCTGCCCTCGCCTCACTTACAAGGGTCAATTTACGCTTTCTAGTTAACACCGGTTGGAACCCGTGTCACAAATCTGTTAACTTGGCAAATCGCTACCAAGCGAACGGTTACAGCTGTCTCGGGTTCAAATTTAGCCTGTTAGTAGTTTGGTCCTTTACTGTTATCTCTCAACCCACCGGTCGAAAAATCTACGCCTCCGCCCTGATTGCTCAAACATTGCCTTTGCGAAAAAGTTCCAAAATCCTTTGTTTGTCAGGACTCAGGGTCTTTCTCAAAAAACTGTTTGCTTGCTCAAGCCACTCGAGCTTTTGCGCTGGAGGAACAGCCCGCCACCATCTAATCTTCTCTTCCGTAACCACGTAATAAAAGCCCTTATCGGGACGGTGTGATTCCCTATCCACAAAACTAGTCCTTTTCCAATGTCTTCAGCTTCTCCAATGCCGCCAGATCAGCTCGATCTTGCTCTCGGTCAGCAGCTCTCTTCATCATTATCAAATCATCTAAGTCGACAAGAAAGATTGTAATTGATTCTAACTGAAGCCCAATTGCTCGCTCAATAATGTCAGGAATTTCGGAAGCCTGCAAAAGCACATCCACTTCTTCAAAAGGTTTATTCTGATTCCAAAATGTAAACGCATGCAGATTCCGATTTTCGACCCAATCCCTTCTCTTCTCAACACGCAGCAAATCTTCAGCTGGCAACGGCAGCCTGGGGCGATAACCAAGCTGGTGCATAGCCTTCAAGAGGCAACGAAGATTATCCACCTCGAGGTCGACCACGAGATCCAGATCAGCGGTCATTCGCGGAATTCCGTGTAGATTTACAGCTACGCCACCAGCAACTGCATAGCGCACTCCATGCTGTGCCAGAGCTAAGAATACGCTTTCATAGAACATACAAGCTAGCCTATGACCAACAACGATTTCGAACAGCTCGATCGCATTTAATTTGCAAAACCCACCTAACTCAGCCGCTATTATCTCACTTCAACTGACTGGCCTATGCTCGAAACTCTTTGCGAGGCGCCGGCAAGAACGGAAAGACAGCGACTAAGTCACTGTCTTTCCGGCCCCATAAAAACTTTGAATAACCAGAATTAGGCAGCGGCGCAGGCGGTCTTTGCCCAGATGGTGAGGCTGTCGCGTTGTCCGTTGGCGGAGAGCTCGATTCTGCCGGTGAAGGCGTCGAACCAAATTCTGACCTGACCGGCATTGCTGTTCTTGTAAGCTTGAGCCGAAACTTCCAGGCAAAGGGCGATAACGTTCTTGATGCTGGCTGGCTGACCAGCGGCGGTCTTGCCACCGGCGGCGATGAAAGCATCAACAATCTGCTTGCGTCCGAAACCGAAGGAGCCGTTCTTTACCAGGTTGAAGATTTGCTCGGCGGAGATGGCTTGGGCAACAACTGCTACATCGG
>CAZSNX010000214.1:0-7339 GCA_964607945.1 uncultured Candidatus Obscuribacterales bacterium | reverse complement strand
AGCGGCACAATCAGTGTCTTGGGCAATCAGGGGGAATCTCACCATGCTTAATGGGAGTAACCCCCTCCGTTCAATGACTCGAACAAAACTACTATTGAGGTTGCTTGGATAGTTAAATCAAGCGCGTGTCACAAAAATTGAGTTGTTTGAACTAAGGAAGTTTCGATTTATGGGCGACGGTCGTTTCTCCTTCAAGAAAAATGAAACGCAAGATTCCGCAAAGGGGCGTTTCGATACTGTTGTTCCGGATTTTGGCGAGGAGCGATTGGGGGTACCAGCCAATGACGGAAGAAAGTCCGCGGCAACAGATGCTTCGGCATCGCCTGCAGCTCCGCCGCCACCGCGAACGGGAGAATCACGCGTTTCGATCGGCGTTGGAAGCGAAGATGCAAAAGTCAGTCTGGATGCCAGAAATCTGGGGGTGGCAGAGACTCCACCTAACTATCAAGAGGCGCTCGAATACAGGCGGGCCGAAATCTCCTACCTTGCCGCTGAAAGAGACAGAAACAGTTACCGCGTCAGCCAACTATTAACGAATGCCGCGTTGTCCTGTGGTTTTGCCCGGTGGATCGAACCGGCGACAGCGCTAGAAGCGAACCGGATTGCGATCGCTTCTAACGCGATGAATGCTGGAGGTTTAGGCCCAGGACAGTTGGCAGGACATGCTCGTGATATTGAATACATCAACAATGTCAGAACGATCAGAGGTCGCTGGAAAGGACCTTTATGTGTAGCCGGTGTGACTGCGGCAGATGCTTTGGTAGACCAAGTTTTGTTCCCGAAGGATCATATTAAGATTGGAACTCTCGCTGCCGACTTCGTCGCAGCACCTGCGGTCATGTTCGGTCAGACTTCTTGGCGATTTAAAGCTGCTTGTATGGTCGGTTTGCATGCTACCGGTAGGATAGTCGATCATTTCCTGCAGGATGGCGAACGAACAAGTGTCGGAAGACCGATTCCGGCTGCTGTCAATTCTCGCAACATACAAAGAGCATTGGAAGGCGTGACCGCACCGGTCGATCCAGCGACGCAAAAGCCGGTGTATCAGGCTCCCAACGCAGATCTCATTAGTAATAATGCTGATGGAGACCAACAATCGCGCGAACGAAATGCTGCCGAGCAGAGGAAGAATCAGGATGAAGCGCAAAGGCGATTTCAAGACTGGCAGGTAGCGCTGAAGGAATGGAAACTGGCTAATCCAAATGGATCAGCCTCGCGGGAGGCTGAGTTCATGCGCAATTGGTACAAAATGCACAAGCAGGGCAAATAGCCGGCAGAATCACTGTTGTGGCCAGCGGCTATACTTTCAATATGTGCTGCAGGGTGTCTTGCGGTTTGTCCTGATTTCTCGAGCTAGGGGCACCTAGAAGATGGCGGCTTTCTTAATAGGCGATGCGTTAGAGACTTCCTGGTCAGTTGTTCGCAGGAATTTCTGGCTTTGTTGTGGCTGTGGGCTCGGTGTTTTGTTTGTGCCATGTGTTTCGGCCGGCATCGTTGGCGGCTTTGTAAATGCGCTTACTAATGCACAGGCAAACAGTTGGCCGCTCTTTACCATGCTTTTGAACTTGGCAATTTTTGTGCTTCAATCCGGACTGCAGGTGGGCATCTGCTATACGGCTTTAAAGCTCTTGGACACGGGGAAGGCAGATCTATTCGATCTCTTGTCCTGCATCAGAAAGGTACCCAGCTATCTGATTGCGACTTTCATATTTACCATTGTTGTGTCTATCGCCTGTTGGTTCCTTTTGGTTCCCGGCGTGTACCTTACGATGAAGCTCGGCTTTTATCCCTTTGCAATAGTTGATAAGGACATGGGGCCGATTGAGGCACTGAAATACAGCTATGCAATGACAAAAGGATCTACCTGGAAAGTTTTCGGATTGCTGGTAATGATGATTTTAATATTGATTGCCGGTCTGCTTTGCCTGGTTGTTGGGCTGATTCCGGCAGGGGCCTTGTGTGTGGTGGCAGTCGCCTTTACTTATCGGCAACTGACTGCAGATAAAGTTGAAGTAGTCCCATAATGTTGCGAAACCGATAGCATATGCGATCGGATCGCATATGCTAAATCACCTTCAGATGAGCAAAATGATCGCTTTGATCGATCGCATATCGATCGGATCGGCTGTTTTCTATGCGATCGGCCGTTGATCCACTATGCGTCGAATCGAGCTCCCTGACTGGGTTCTAAAGGGTTCAAATTTTATCTCGTGAAATATTGCTTTCGATTTCTGTCGGTGATAACTTTCAATCAATTGATTCGGGCAGCAAGGAGAGCAGCCTAAAGGATATATCTGAGTATTCAGAAGTGTCGGGGTTACCGATTGGTAATCCGGTGGGGGAAGCGTGGTGAAAGTCCACCACTGTCCCGCAACTGTAAGCAGGCTAACTGCAAGTCAGACTTCCCACCTGAATGCGTCAGACGATTCCTCTTCGAGGCAAGGAGGACCGTCAAGCGAACGCGGGTATATGCCCGACGTAGACTCGACATCCATCCTGGTTCGAAGGGACCGGGATTCTTTTTTTCTCCGCTGCAATTAAGCATTGGGACCTCTATTAGGAGACGAAAACCATGACCCAGACTACGACCATCATTACACCGCAAGAAGGTGCAGTGGACTCGTTGTATACCGCTTACAAGGTGATGCGACGTAATGGCAGCGTAGTTGCGTTCGAGCCGAACAAGATTTCAGTGGCCATGACCAAAGCGTTTCTTGCCACTACTGGTGGTACTGGAACAGCCAGCTCGCGCGTTCACGATCTCGTCCCGAAGTTAACCGAGCAAGTCGTCGCAACTTTGCTGAAGAGAAATCCCGGCGGCGGCACCTTGCATATCGAACAGATTCAAGACCAAGTCGAACTGGCGCTCATGCGCTCCGGAGAGCAGGATGTAGCGCGTCGTTACGTGCTGTACCGCGAGTCCCGCGCTCAAGAACGCGCCAAGCAGGCAAGCGAGCAAACTCCTGCCGCTGCCGGGTTGGTGCATGTGACGAAGCCGGATGGCACCAAGCAGCCGCTTGATTATGCGCGGTTGAAGACTGTCATAGAAGAATCATGTGCCGATCTCGGCGATGCCGTCTCCGTCAAAACCATTTTTGATGGCACTGTCGCCAATCTATACGATGGGGTAGCGGAAGAAGATGTCTTCAAATCGGCAATTTTGACTGCGCGCGCTGCTATCGAGCGCGATCCTGCTTACACCTACGCAACAGCGCGCTTGCTGCTCGATCAAATTCGGCATGAGGTGCTGGGGGAAGCGGTTACCCACGGACAGATGTCCAGCCGTTATGCGGAATATTTTGTCGAGTATGTCAACAAAGGAGTCGAGGCGGGCAGGATTGACCCCAAGCTGGCTCAGTTTGATTTGGAGCGGATGGGCGCTGCTCTGAATGCCGATCGCGACCTTAAGTTCCAGTACCTCGGTCTGCAAACTCTCTACGATCGTTATCTGCTTCATATCAACGGACGCCGGTTCGAGCTTCCGCAAGCTTTCTGGATGCGGGTCGCGATGGGTCTGGCTATTAATGAAGTAGAGCGTGAAGCACGAGCGATTGAGTTTTATGAGTTGCTTTCCAGCTTCGATTTCGTGTCATCAACTCCAACTCTGTTCAACTCCGGTACAAATCGTCCGCAGCTGTCATCCTGTTTTCTGACTACGGTCAGCGACGATCTATCCGGCATTTACGATGCAATTAAAGAAAATGCCTTGTTGTCCAAATACAGCGGCGGTCTGGGCAACGATTGGACACCTGTACGTGCGCTGGGAGCGCACATACAAGGCACCAATGGCAAGAGTCAGGGTGTGGTTCCTTTCCTCAAAGTAGTAAACGATACGGCAGTTGCCGTTAATCAAGGCGGAAAGAGAAAAGGTGCGGTTTGCTCCTACCTGGAGACCTGGCACATAGATATCGAGGAATTCCTCGAACTAAGAAAGAACACCGGTGACGATCGCCGCCGCACACACGACATGAATACGGCAAACTGGGTTCCTGACCTGTTCATGCAGCGTGTAATGAAGAACGAGCAATGGACACTATTCAGTCCCGATGAAGTGCCGGATCTTCATGACAAGTTCGGCGATCAGTTTAAGGCAGCTTACGAACGGTATGAGCGGCTGGCTGAAGAAGGGCAGATAAAGCTGTCCAAGAAAGTGTCGGCAGTGGCGATTTGGAGAAAGATGCTTTCAATGGTCTTCGAGACCGGCCACCCCTGGATAACATTCAAGGATCCCTGCAATCTCAGAAGCCCGCAGCAACACGTTGGTGTTGTGCACAGCTCGAATCTTTGTACTGAAATTACGCTCAATACGAGCAAGAGAGAAACTGCTGTTTGCAATCTCGGCTCAATCAACCTGGTAGCGCACGTAAGCGAAAAAGGGTTGGATATGAAGAAGCTGGAGCGTACTTGCAAGATTGCAATGCGAATGCTGGACAATGTAATTGACATCAATTATTACAGCGTTCCGAAGGCTCGCGAATCCAACCTGAAGCACAGACCGGTTGGTCTTGGTTTCATGGGATTCCAGGATGCTTTGCTCAAACTGCGCATTTCATACTCCTCGGAGGCAGCAGTTGAATTCGCTGACAACAGCATGGAGGCAATCAGTTATTACTCGATTCTGGCCAGCAGCGAACTGGCTCGTGAGCGCGGCTCCTATTCGACTTACAAAGGCTCTTTGTGGGACAAGGGAATTCTGCCGATTGACAGTCTGGAACTCCTGTCCAATTCACGCAGCAGCGAATTCATGGATTGCGATCGCAAGAGCCGTCTGGATTGGACGCCTGTCCGCGAGCACATCGCCCGCTGGGGGATGCGCAACAGCAACTGTATGGCGATTGCGCCGACTGCCACCATATCCAATATCGTCGGTGTCAGCCAATCGATTGAGCCCACTTTCCAGAACCTGTTTGTGAAGTCCAATCTGTCTGGTGATTTCACGGTTCTCAATAGCTATCTGGTCGAGGATTTGAAAAAGCGCGGACTTTGGGATGAAGTGATGGTTCACGACCTGAAGTACTTCGATGGATCGGTCATGCCGATCGAGCGTATTCCAGCCGATCTCAAGCAGCTTTATGCTACCGCGTTCGAAGTGGAACCGCGTTGGCTGATTGAAGCAGCATCCAGACGGCAGAAGTGGATCGATCAAGCGCAGAGCCTAAATCTCTATATGGCTGAGCCAAGCGGTCGCAAGCTAGATGATATGTACAAGCTGGCCTGGCTGAAAGCGCTCAAAACCACTTATTACCTGCGCACCATCAGCGCTACGAACGCAGAGAAATCGACAATCCAGAGCAGCAAGCTCAACGCTGTTTCCAACGTTGCGCCGATTGTTGGAGGAAAGGTTTGTTCGACGGCTGATCCGGAGTGCGAGTCCTGCCAGTAATTCAAATTAGTCACTTTTGCCCTACGAACCCACAGGTGATAGACAATGCTCAACTTTGAAGATTTCACTCCACCTCAGTCGTCGACAGCAATGAGGACTGCGCCCGGTCACCCGGCCGGAGCAACCGGGCTGGAGGAGATCTCCTTCAATGCCAATCGCGTGCGAGTGGACGAAAAGAAGATCATCAACTGCCGTGCAGATTTGAACCAGCTCGTACCGTTCAAATACGAGTGGGCTTGGCAGAAGTATCTCGATGCCTGCGCCAACCACTGGATGCCGCAGGAAGTGAGCATGAGCCGCGATATCGCTCTCTGGAAGGATCCCAACGGTCTGACCGAGGACGAGCGTCGAATCATCAAGCGCAATCTCGGCTTTTTTGTAACGGCAGATTCGCTCGTTGCAAATAATTTGGTATTTGCGATCTATCGCCACATTACGAACCCGGAATGCAGGCAATATCTGCTTCGGCAGGCCTTCGAGGAAGCTTTGCACACGCATGCTTATCAGTATGTCGTGGAAAGTTTGGGACTCGATGAAGGCGAGATCTTCAACATGTACCGCGAGATCCCGAGTATTCACGATAAAGACGCCTTTCAATTGCAGTTTACCAGCGAGCTGGCCGATCCTAACTTCAACACGGGAACCTTCGAGACCGATCAACGATTGCTTCGCAATTTGATCGGCTACTACGTAATCATGGAAGGACTTTTCTTCTATGTCGGATTCGTTCAAATGCTCAGCTTTGGAAGACAAAACAAGATGACCGGAGCATCGGAGGAGTTTCAGTATATTCTGCGCGATGAATCCATGCACTTGAATTTCGGCGTTGATGTAATCAATCAAATCAAGATCGAAAATCCACATTTGTGGACGCCCGAATTCCAAAAGGAGCTAACTGAGCTTATTCAGCAAGGTGTTGACCTGGAGTATCGCTATGCTGTCGATTCGATGCCTCGCGGAGTGCTTGGGCTCAATGTTTCAATGTTCCATGACTATCTGAGATTTGTGGCCAACCGTCGATGCAAGCAGATTGGACTGCCAGAGCAGTATCCCGGCGTTCAAAATCCGTTTCCCTGGATGAGCGAGATGCTCGATCTGAAGAAAGAAAAGAATTTCTTCGAAACCAGAGTAATCGATTATCAAACCGGCGGAGCGCTGAGCTGGGACTAGTCAGGACTGCCGATCAAGTTACTGCCTATCAAATCGGTAGCCTGAGCGGGCGTTCGTTCGTTCGTTCGGCGCCCTGATTGGCAGTGCGAAGTGATGTCCTGAATCGCTCTTGAATCGCGGGCGATTAAGTATCCGTCATATTTAGTTTGGCCAATCTGAGATTCGGCAAAAGTCCACCTGCGACAGCAATGCTAAAATGAGCCGCTGTTTAGGCTTTCGCCTGTTTCTTGTGGCAAGATTGCATCTATGACTAAGGCCATTCCGGCAACACAGACTGACTTAAATGCGCTGGCAGGCGATTCACGGACAGTAAAGGGGTTCGATCTGCTTTGGCCTTTTCTTGGTTTATTGTTGGTCGAAATTGTTGCTTTTGGCATCAATGCAAAGCGTGTGGGCGTATATCAAGACGAATGGATTTACTTTGGATATCTGCATTTCGTCCCGCACACACTAGTCGATATCGTGTCGAATCTGTTTTGGGATCCGCGCATCATCGTGCGCCCAATCGAAGCTCTATACTACGGACCGCTTTACTATCTGCTTTGGGAAAGGCCATTCTGGTATCACGTTGCGTGCTATGGCTGGGAGTTCATCGGTGGCTGGTTCCTCTACCTGGCGGTGGCGAGGCTTGGCGGCAGCAGGCTGACGGGACTTGCTGCTGCTGTGCTCTTTTTGTTGTATCCAAATCATGATTCGTCTCATTACTACATCACGGCATCCGTCGAGCAGGTCAGTGCGTCGTTCTTTACGCTCAGTTTGTGGCTGTTCCTGAAGGGAATCGATGAG
>CAZSNX010000213.1:4301-7341 GCA_964607945.1 uncultured Candidatus Obscuribacterales bacterium | reverse complement strand
CTTCAGTTGAGTGGCTCTAGAACAACTACCTCTGCTGATTCAGTCAATTCTTGCGCACGCTTTTCAAGATTTAAGAAGTGAGCGGTTTTCATATGATCGTCCAGCATCGCTTTGCTGGTCCATTCCTCGACGAACCAGTATTCAGCTGGATTCTCAGCTGAACGGTGCAGGATGTACTTAATGCAGCCAGGCTCTTTGCGTGTTGGAGCAATCATCAATTTTAATTCTTCGAGGGTTTCCTCTTCTTTTCCGGGTTTGGCCACAATCTTTGCGACTACACCAATCTGGCTCATGACAATCCTCCGGGTTCAATTTGAACGAGATCGCATTTTACATTGTCAGTCCTTAAGGCTTGATGAGATCGTGTTTCGCGACATTTGGACGTGGAAGCCAGTATTCTTTACCAGTGCTCGATCACAAACTCGTCATTTGGCAGTGGCAGGATGCTAACTGTGACGGGACTTGAGGCGGAGTATTGTTGTCATGCGGAAGCCTGAAATGAGACCAGCTCACTTTTACAAATTGTTCAGCTCTTCGGCGCTGTGTTTGTTGCTGAGCTTGTTCTTGGTCTTGCCGACGGCGGGGTCGACTATCAGCCAAGCTGATCCGGACAGTCCGATTGAATCGGTGGCAAAGTCAATCATGAAAGATGAGCTGCTGCTCGCACGCCACAATTTGCAATACCGATTGAATGCAACCAAACAAGGCCGTTGGAAGGGAGTGCGGTACTTCCTCTTCCAGGAAGCGAACAATGCTTTGACTACTTCCGGCTTGATTGTCGGCGTAAGCGAGCGAATGACACATATAAGAGGCGACGAGTATAAGCGTCTACACACCGGAGCGCTTATGCACGGTAATGTGCTTGGTGGCGTAGGACAAACGATTGCCGCCGGCGGTTCGATCTTAGAGTTTCTGATCAATGGTTATCATTCGGTCGACGAGTTCAATCGTGGGTTTTCCCCCGGCAAAGCTAAGGCGTACACGGTCAAGCTGGTTGAGAAAATCGATCAGAGTTTAGATGAGTTCAACCGCATCGCTCAGCAAGAAATTACAAGCGGAAAGACTAGCGTCGGTGAAGTGCACGCGAAAGAAGCGAAAGTTCTGGCTGATATCCGCGATGTGCTGGTCGCCGAATTCGATGGCTTTCACGTTAATGCAGTACGCTCGCTGTGGTATCAACAGTCATTTTATTTACTGGACGTCGCTAAGAATGTAACTGGAGCGGTCGGCAATCTGTATGGATACAAAGCGCTCAGGCAGCGCCATCGGCTCTTCAATCGAGAGGCTTCCGTCCTGTCTACGATTTCGGGGGCGTTGATTGCAGCCGATCCGATCTTGTCGAGACTGATCGGGAAGACCATGGGTTCTGTGGACGGCTATCTATTGAAGAAGTCCGGATTGCTTAAAGTCGAAAATGCACTTACTAATTTGAAAACTGATTCCGCGGAGCTGAAGACCGCCTGCGACCGTTACAAGGAAGAGGGCACTACTGCCTTGATGTCGTCGCTTACTCGACTGGATATGTATTCAGCACATGACCAACGATTCGATAAACAAGTAGCAATGAGGCAGAAAGAGATTCGAACCAATAATCGTGTGG
The DNA here is from genome assembly GCA_964607945.1 of uncultured Candidatus Obscuribacterales bacterium. Lineage (GTDB taxonomy): Bacteria > Cyanobacteriota > Vampirovibrionia > Obscuribacterales > Obscuribacteraceae > JAGVKB01. The sequence goes on along the minus strand of CAZSNX010000213.1, from coordinate 5,741 downwards.
CGGTTCAAAACGTGCTGTCCGGACTATTCATCGGCTCCACTAAAATTGCCAACGGGGTTGAATTCCTTGTTGCCGGTTACAAATATCACGAAGATGCTCGAATGACCAACGTGATGATTGGAACCGGTAGCATTCCTTACCTGGCTGGGTCAAGCTTCGGGCTGTTGGATAACTTGCGAATTCTTGTGCAGCGAGAAGTAGGTCAGTACAAGCTAGGACAAAAGCATCAATTGTCGGGGCAGTTAATCAAGCAACAACTGGAGGGCTTGGATGCTCTAGAGAAGTCCATCGATCAGTTGTAAGTCATTGCGAACTGCTATCTGAAGTTGTTGAGCGATGTCTTTCCGTGACTTGAATCGCCACAGCTGCAAGAAGCAAGAAGATCGCTACCAGAGCATAAGATTGGTCGATGCCGACTCTGTCGGTGAGCAAACCAAGCAACAATGGAGCAATTAAGATGGCGGAACCTGTGCTCAGTGACATTCTAGTGGTTGCCTTCGTGGAATGTTTAGCAACCGAACCGATTGCCTCAGAAAGACACAAAGGATAAATGTTGGATTCACCTAACCCCATTATTAGCAACCCGATCAAGTTGAACGTCAAGTTGTGACCCAGCCAAAACAGCAGGAATCCCGCCAGGGCCGTCCATGCCGAAAGCGGCAACAACTGACTGATGGAGAAGCGATTCAATAGGCGCGTGCCGACAATGCGGCCGACGAACATACCCAGCAGAAAGATGGTCATTGAGATTGCCGCATCAGTCTTGGATAAACGCAAAGTCTCGGAAGTAAATTCGGTGCACCAGAATGCCACTGACCATTCACTGGCGACACTGAGAAAAATTACCGCGAAGAACATCCAGTACGTCGCGGTGAGTTTTGCATCGCTGTGAGCCAGCGTTGCATCTTGAGTGCTTAGCTTGATACTAGACAGCACCTTGAGGTTTGGAAGCAACATAGCAGCGAAGATGCCGAGCGAGCACAGCAATGTGCATTTCCAATCCATCCCGACTTTGGCAAACAGACCAATCGCAACTGGGGCCAGAAGGCTGAAAATTGAAGATGCGATATTACATTCTGAGATACCGAGAGCTCGTTGGGAGCCGAATCGGCTGGACATATTGCTAATGATTGCCTGCCCCATGAGGCAACCACCGAATCCAATCAACCATGCACCAAAAACAGTGGCAAGCAGAATTTTGCCAAAAACCACGATTGTTGTCCCGAAGACAACCGAGGTTGTTCCCGACAGAATGATCTTTTGCTGTCCCGCTCGACTAATGATAAAGTTTCCGACAAAACCGGCAAGAATTGGACCAATTGCCAGAGCACTGAAATGAAGAGCGGCTTCGGAAGCCGAAAGATGCATCTGCGAGCGTATAAAGGGAACGAACGCTCCGAAGGCTCCCCAAACAAATGACCAATATCCGAAAAGGAAGTA
>CAZSNX010000213.1:0-4291 GCA_964607945.1 uncultured Candidatus Obscuribacterales bacterium | reverse complement strand
GTAACCAATCCAAGTTAACCGGTCTCGGCTGAATCCGGCAAGTGCTGGCGCAACCGGCTCGAGTATCGCTTGGTGATTATCTTCGGCAGTTTTCATCTTTCAGCAAGGTAGCATGCAGGTTGAAGCAAGATAATAACTCGCTTGCCAACCAGTCGCTGCCTTTGTAAAGTCCGACATCCGGCTGATCCTGAATCAATCATTAACGGTGCGTGCTAATGCGATTTTCGTAAATACCTTGGTTGATTCGAAACGCTTCGGTTGAGACCTTCAGGTCTCCGGAAAATGGATAGCCGAACAGAATCACCAGATACATGTTTAACGAAATGAGCATTGCCACCATTGCCGTCATGGCAATTTGCAGGCGAAGATTCTCTAAGCCAAAGAAGAATGTGAAAAAGACGGTGATAATGCCACCGGCAATCAACGTGATCCACTCTATTGTAGGAATGCCTTCTAAAACCATGTTGATCCGTGTCCGCCGGCATTGCCATATTTGGCTGGCGTCGGCAACCATCTGGGCATACAAAACCTTTTGGTTTTCGGTCTTTGGTTCGATCTTAATCAAGTCTTGCAAGAGAGAAACTGCCATTCGACGTGCAACCGGGCAGTAAGAGCCATTGTCCATATCCTTCCATTCGGTGTTGACAACTTGGTTCGAATAGTCGATACAGAAGTTCTTAATCTCATTTCGTTTTGGTTCGTCAAGGCAGGAAGACAATATGAAAATGTCAGCCAGGCAATTTGCTTCCTTTTCCGTGATGTCACGAGCCTGCTGGAACTTTTGCATGGCATCGACCACTATCAACCCGAGCAGTACTGCGTAAAGAGTACCAACAACCGAAAGAAGATAGCCGCCAACGTCATGTGATGCTCGCAGTCCGTTTAGGTCGATCAATCTCCTTGTGAGAAGAAGACCGACTACAGCGAGTACTCCGCTTCCGATAATGAAAAAAGTACCGCCGAGATATGTATCGAGACCCATAGTAACCTTCTTGAATTTAGATATTTAATCAGCCGAGCAGCCAATCGCTTGCCTGTCAGCATATAAGCAGTCTACCTCGGTTCTACCTCAACTAGCGGGCCAAAGATGTCCTCGCATAAATACGGCTGCTCCTTTGTTGGCGGCACTTAGGCATCCGTCGAGCGAGATATATACATCTGGAATGATTCTTCGCAACAATCCGTGATGCTAGGCTCATCCCAAAGCATGATTTATGCAAGCTCCAATTGTTTTAAAGTCTTCACGCCACCATGGAGATTAACCTGTGAAAATGCAGATATTTAGAATTACATTTGATGAGAGTGCACAGATATGATCTCAACATTTTTGACGGTTTTCTTTCTTTCATATTGCTTCCATGCGCTCGGTATCACCATTGGGTACCACCGGCTGCTTTCGCATCGCGCTTTTCGACTGCCAAAGTGGTTGGAGTATGTCATTGTCGCTGGCGGATATTTGTGCCTGGAAGGCTCGCCCATTTTCTGGGTAAGCACTCATCGCCTTCACCACCGCTACTCCGATCGGCCAGGTGATCCTCATTCGCCAATGGACGGACTCTGGCATGCGTTTATAGCCTGGATGTGGAATCCAAAGGTTGTGATATCTGCTGAAGAGAGCAAGAGGATTGCCGCGGATCTGTACAGAGATCCGCTGTATAGGTTTTTGCACTGCCGCCACACGCATTGGGATGGCATACTTTGCCTCGCATTTGCCATCGCGTTTCGTTTGGCGATCATTTGTCTATTCGGACCTGTTGCACTGATTGCTAATCTTCTGGCCACGGTGATCGCGTTTTGCGGTCCTTTGCTGGTCAATACTATCTCTCACATGCCCGCATTTGGCTATCAAACTTACGAGTGCGGCGATAGCAGTCGTAATGTTTGGTTTGTAGCGGCCTTGTCTTTCGGGGAAGGATGGCATAACAATCATCATGCTTTCCCGCAATCGGCCAGACACGGTCTGAAGCCATCTGAAATAGATCTGACTTGGCTAGTGCTCACTGTTTTGAAAGCCTGTCGTCTGGCCTCCGACATTCGAGTGCCAAGTTCTCAGGCGCTGCTTGCCAAGAAGGAAAGCGTGCAAGAAAAGACAACCGTACCAATATCCTGACTTGTCCAACTTAACTAGAGATTCAGCGTACCTGTGATGATTGAGTCTTTTATCCTAATCCGCGCACATTGTGGATTAGCTCAACTTGACCGGGAAGGTCTACCTCCGCTCTCAGGCGATTCAGCAGGACGCGCACGGTTTCCGATGAAGCATCGGCACTGGACGTCCAGATGCGATCTAGCAGTGCTTCACTGCTTTGTCTCTGATTGCATCTTTACCTGTCAACATCAGTACCGTAGTGGTGCCACCACTAGCTCTAAACTGCTGAATAATCTCCACTCCCGTCATCCCGGGGAGCTTCCAATCCATAATTATCAAATCAAGCGGAAAGCAATTGAGCAGGTCGAATGACTTTTGACCATTTGAAGTGTTCTCGACCACATGACGTTCAAACAGTATTGAATTGCAAATCGACTCCGACAAGGCCGGTTCGTCTTCAACAACCAAAATCTTTGCCATCTGTTTTTTTGAGCAGGGTTGCTTGTCAAAGCGCTAGTGCACTTTTGGATAGGCGGACGGGTTTTGTCTTTTCGCCTTTCCTCCTTTCCTCCTCGATTGCTGGTCCGGCAAGATGGAGGACGGATATCAAAATAATGATGTGCAGATGCTTTCGCATGTTGTCCTGGGGACTGCCTTGTTCGCATTAGCTGGAACGGCTGGAGGTGTATACCCGTTCTTCCGCCGGCGACCATCAAGGTTTAATCAGAATTGCTGGGTGAGCTTATCTGCGCGTTTACAATTCGTTTTACAGTTGCGATGTCGGAGTATGGAATTCTGGTGTTTCCAATCGTCTGAAAGGTTTCATGTCCCATTCCCGCAATTAGCAAGGTGTCGTCACTGCAAAGATGCATGATACCGTATGCGATGGCAGCAGCACGATTGACTATCTCGGTCGCGAATGGTGCTCCGATCATCACTTCTTTGCGAATTTCAGCCGGATCTTCGGTTCGCGGGTGTCCATCGGTGACAATAACTCGGTCGGCCAAGCTTGTTGCCATTGCGCCCATCTCCCGACGCTTTCCCGTATCTCGTTCGCCATTGCAGCCGAAGACGATTATCAGTTTTCCGGGTGTGAAAGATCTGCATGCTTCCAATGCTGCGCGAATTCCGTCAGGCGAATGTGCATAGTCAACTACAATCTTGCCGCCGGATGGCGCGGTGCTAACTATGTTCAACCGCCCTTCTACTTCCTCGAGAATCTCTATGTTCCTTACTGCTTCTTCTGGTGCTACGCCGGAAGCAATTACGATAGCGAGACCGCACAGCACGTTGCTGACTTGAAAGAGTCCGAAGAGGTTCAAGTTGCAATCATATCTCTTGCCTAATACTTCCAATGATAGTTGTTGCCCGCTGGCGTGACTTCTACTTTCAAGAAGGCGAATGTCCGAAGCATTCTGCCCGAAAGTCAGGACACTATGATTGCGATTGCGGCAGATCTCTCTGGCTTGTTGAAACCATGGCGTGTCGACGTTCAGCACTGCCTGGCTTCCAGAAGGAAGGACTTCCGAAAAGAGCATCATCTTTACTCGGAAGTATTCTTCCATTGTTAGATGAAAATCCAGGTGATCGCGAGTGAGGTTAGTAAAGGCTCCAATCTTAGATGGCGCTCCATGCAGGCGATAATCATATAGGGCGTGGCTGGTAGCTTCCAGCGCAACGTGGTTTATCTGTTTGTTTGCAAGCAGGCTCAACATCTTATGCAGAGTTACTGTTTCCGGCACAGAAAGGGTTGGATCTCTGTCCCATACTAGTGTGCCGTCGCTACATACACCTCCGAGATTACCAACAGAGCAGCTTGGGTTGCCGGTGGCGGCCCACAGCATACGGCAGAAATTTACGGTGGACGTTTTGCCGTTTGTACCGGTTACGAGGGCAATGTGTTCAGGATGCGGAGTTCCATAAAAGCGAGAGCAAATCCTTCCCAACAAGGAAAGTGGCTTGGGATGGACAATTAGGGAGGTCGAATGCTGGAATTCAGGCGGAATGCAGACTTGAGGAGTTGAAAGTACTGCAGTTGCGCCCAGCTGTAATGCTCTACCTATATAGTCTCGCCCGTCTAGTCGGATTCCGTAACGATTGCTGTCGACGGTCTCGCATTCGGCAGCGACATAAAGGTATCCGGGACGGCATAGCTCCGGGTCGGTAGTGATACCGGTGATTTTAGATAGAACGTCTCCGGTC
>CAZSNX010000212.1:0-7348 GCA_964607945.1 uncultured Candidatus Obscuribacterales bacterium | reverse complement strand
AAGAATTCAGATGGCTCGAGCGTAGAGCACAGCACCGACGGCTCGACTGCTCACAAGGACGCAAAAGGTAACATCACTCAAATCGATCAGCCAGACGGTAAAAGCAAGAAGTTCGACTACGACGAGAAAGGCGAACTTGTCGGCTATACCAATCCAGAAGGAGATCATTACCAACAAAAACCTGACGGCAGCTGGTCCACCGCGGATAGCTCAGGCAATAGAAAGGACATTGAGATAATGCCAGACGGCACCGTTAGAGAAAGCAAGACAGACGGTGGCGTCGAGACTACTCGCCCGGATGGCTCGATCCACATCGACTATCAAAACGGCACAAAAGCAGAAGTAGACAGTAAGGGAAATTTCACGTCTTATACCTCTCCCGATGGGCGCAGATTCGATTCGAATCAAAATGGCAACGTTACGTATACGACACAGCGCAGTGAGAGCCTCCAAGACATCGCAGCTGATGCGTTGAAGGTAAGTCATTCACTTGAGCCGGACTACAAACCGAGCGCCGAAGAGATCAAGGAGATGACCGACGAATTCAAGAAATACAATCCCGGCATTCAAGACACCGTGCCAAAGGGCACAAAACTAGTTTTGGATAAGGCGGATTAGTTGGCACCAGTTCGGGGTAGATCTCAATGACTTCCGAAGCTTCCGACGCCGGCAGGCGAAGTATGAATAGCAATCAGCCTGACTCAGTTGAGACCAACGAGCAGAAGCCTGTCGACTCATTCGACGTTTTCACGGATGCGGTCCGCAAAATTTTGCCAACCAGCGAGTTTGCTAAACCAGGCGCTGAACCGCTGGTCTCTCGGAACGGTCAGGGCAGGGTATCACATGCGCTCTACGCAAGCGGTCGAGCGCGCGGTTTCGAATATGATGAGCATGGTCACGTTTGCCTCGTCAAGTAGGATGACGGTACTAATTGGCGTCGAGAGACAGCTGCTATCTGGCTTCAGTTTGACTCAAGCGGCAAAATGCTCGGTCGCGCCAAACGTGGAGTGGCTCGAGTTACGGCCAGTGGAGAGTATTCTTTCGAAGATTATGATGCAGGTACGACATCGACTGAATCGATTTGCGGCCAACTTAGCAGTCAACCAGCCACCGCGCCTAAACCAGATGATGCGCCTACAAAAGACGCGACAGTGCATCCGTGGCAAGTGTCTCGACAGTCGACCAAATCATCTACAGCTCCAACGAAATCTCCAGCATCCAGCTCGGATGTAACCATTGCTCCGGGCTTCTTGAAGCCCAGACTGAAACCTTCGCCAGCAGAACTGGCTGGCAACGCAGATTCGACCAGAGCACCCAGCGGCTTGTTCAAACGGCGCAGTCCGCAAGTTGCAAGTCCACAACCGTCAGCTCGAGAATCAAGCACAGATGTCTCTGAGGTTTTCAGCGAAGATGATGCCACAGTCAATCGCTGGCTCAAGCGCAAGCCTCTGTGAGGTTGCGGATTCGCCCTCAAGCGCAGGAGCAGACGTGCTCAAATTGTGTCGACAGACACTGGCTAGGTCGTCAGCCGAATTGCCCCCAAATTGCGATGGAAGATGTCAACCGACGCATTCACTATTGCTTACCTAAGGAATAGTAGAGCCCATGAGATGCCGTAATTTGGGCTAGGCAAGCAGCCGTTCTCGGAAGCATCTTCTTTTCCAGGTGATCGTCCAACTGTTGGCTTCGGAAGATAGAACTTGCCTGATTAACATTATCCGCTTGCAGGCGTTATCTCGCCCAACAATGAATTGCATTATGAAACCCCTAGATTATGCTGCGCGCCCTCCCAATTGAGCGATTCTCTCCCACCAACACACCTTTCCCTGAATCGCCGGAGTTTTAGCGGGTCCAAGGACTCTCCGGACTGGAGAAAAGTTCTTCAGGTCGTCCAAACTTTGATTAAATTGTTGTTTTTTTCACTTCCGTCCAAACAGTTAACTCGGATAAGCACCACAAACAGTACCACTAAGGGAGAGAAAAGCTGGAACGCCGGCGGCAAGTGTCAATTTCTCGAACCAGCAGGTCCCTGCTCGAAAGGTCCAATGGAACTAAGAATCGTCGCAGCAATCGATGTCCGAAAGGGAACACTCGTATTCCTCTGGCGTGCAATTTATTCGAACCAACCCGCTATCATACGTACTCTTCCCACGGCTTAGTCATTGCTTTGTCACACTGAATCAGTATCGTCGAATGCGAGGTCAAGTTTTCTCGGGGTTCACCAAAGGGGTACATGGTATGGCCAAGATTTTGATAGTCGCGGACTGCGATAGCAGCAAACTGCTGGTCGAAACACTGAAGCAGGAGCGACATCTAATCGACACCGACGGCCAGATCGAGTCAGCACTGGGTTCCTCACGCCGCAGCTCGTACGATGTGATTATCTTGAGACGAGACTACTCCGCATCGCCAACTGAATCCATCTGCAGGGATTTCCGCACGGCCTGCCCGTCGTCGGCAATATTGATGCTTTCGGATATAGCAGATCTCGACGATCTGGAATGCGCTCTCGACTCGGGCGCAGACGACTATCTCGTTTGCTCGGACGATCCCAGAGAGCTGCGCGCTCGCGTGCGAGCCCTGGCACGCCGTTACAGCTATGCAGGTACCCATTTGATTCCTGCCGGCGCTAACCTGACAAACACTTTCAATAATTAGTGCCTTCACTCGTTGATTGCAGCAAAGTCGACGACGTTGTCATTATTGCTCGTGCGTTTGACCTTCAATTGCAGCGTCTGACATTTCCGTAGATCGGCACTTAGCCAGCACAGGTAGAAAATTTGTAGATTTTCTCTTGCTGGTGAGAAGATAGCATTACGCAGACTCACAGCGGGCGGCTGCCAGCGCAGTCCCTACAGGACAAAGTAAGTTTCCGGCTTCGAATCACCGCTCTGACGCTCCCGGCTTGCCGAGCAAGAGGAGACCTGCACACGCTTCTATGGCATTGTCGATGCTTGCCGAATACTTGCGTCGGTGGCACGAAGACTTAATTTAGAGTCGATGCGATCAGCAATTATAGTATGCTGAGGCGGTATCTGATTGTCCGTACTTGATAACAAAAGGACCGAACCGATGCACAAACTGTCGTCGAATGACTGGCAAGCGCGGCTTGCACTGGCAATGGTGGCAAGTTTAGCAATAAGCGGCTGCACCAAATCGGAAGGCAATATAGAACAGCTACAAAATAAGATCGGCATATTGGAAAGTGAAAATGCCTCCTTAAAAGAACAACTGAGCGCACTTAAGGAAGCGATCGCAAATGACAAGGCTAAACAATTGGGAGATGCTATGAGCACTGCCGGTCAGTCTTCCAATCCGGCTACTAATACTGCCGGCGGTGCAAGCTCAGGTCAGCCGGCTGCCGGAGAAACGAAAGATGAGCCCTCTGCCACCACGCCTACTGCATCGGCAGTCTCCTTCACGGATTTGCAGGATGTTCCAACAAAGGAGATGATCGAAGATCTGGCAAGATTGGGTGTGTTTTCCGGTGTCAACCAGGAGTTCCAACCAAACAAGCCCATTACGCGCGGACAATACGTGGAATGGTTGTTCAACGCCTACAATGCGATCGAGCCAAGCGACAAGCAGATTCGTCTCGCTCCACAAGAAGCCCAGAAATTTAAGGACACGCCTGCCAGCAATCCAGCTTACAAGTATGTGCAAGCTCTCGCCAATGCCGGCTACTCAATCGGATATAAGGACGGCACCTTTCGTCCGGACAAACCTTTGACACGAGAGGAAATGCTTGGAATCAAGGTCGGTGTTGACGTCGGTAAAGACCTGGATCCCTGGCGCTCGCAAATGGAGACGGTCTGGAAATTCAGTGATTCGAAAGATGTCGACGAACAATTTACCGGTTACGTGCATCAGGACTACTACATTTATGGTCCGAAAGGCTCGAACATACAAAGGGCATTCGGAAAGATCGGCACCTTCAAGCCAAAACAGCCCGTTCTTCGCAATGAAGCAGCAGCTACGCTGTGGCAAATGGGGCAGTTTGGCGAGCGCGATCAGACATTTGCCACAGCAGCATTACAGAAGCGAAACTCTGGTACCTGAGTCCAAATTTGCTACTTTCCGCAGCGAAGATCCTTCCAGCCGAACGCTCCCGGCTCAGGCAATCCTGCGCGTATCTGTTCATCGGTAAACATGACTGTCGGCTGCAGCTCGTCGGGTAAAGCCTGGCAATTGCCGTAAGGCTCGTCGAATCCTTCAGTCAAGATCCGCACTTGCGCAATCGAAACCAGTGGAATCGTCATGATCGATTCCAGAAAGGTTGCGAAACCATAGTGAAAGAAGATCGGCATACGGAAGATAAACGGCTCCCTTCCAACTACGCGCGCCACCCGGCGCACCGCCTCTCCCAATGTCATCTTTTCAGGGCCGAGTACAGCCACTGTTTGCCGGGACAGCTTGCCATCGACAAGGGCCGCCTCCATGAGCCTAACGAAGTCTGCAATTGCCAGCGGTGCAGCCGAGCGTTCACTGAATCCTACGAGCGCAAAAAAGGGCAGTGTATGGAAGATGTGGCTCAAGTGATCCAGCATATGGTCGCCTTTTCCATAAATCATTCCAGCCTTGAAAACCGTGTAGTCTAAATCTGAACTACGCACAATCTCCTCGGCTGCAAATTTGGATTCGTGGTACGGCGACCCGCAATCGGGACGAGCACGATAGAAGCTGACGATTGCAATTCGCCCAACACCGGCTTGCTTCGCGGCGCTTACTACCCTTCTGGTCCCGTCCACGTTAACGCGCTGGTAATCATGCTCATTCACCTCACGATTAATGCCTGCACAATGAGCTACAGCGCCGCAGCCATCAAATGCAGCCCGCAATGACTCTTCATCATCAGTCCCGACCGGCTTGAATTGCGTGCGGGGTAAAGCCGCCAACCTTTTGTTCCGGTGATCTAGTCCACGCGAAATCAGCACGACTTCATGCCCCTTGTCCACCAGCGACTCCGCCAGATGGCTGCCTACAAACCCTGTTCCGCCGGTAATCGCAATCTTCACAGCAGTTTCACTCCCAGACCGGAGGTTGATACAGCTAGAATTATATTCGTTCGTACGACCATGCCGTTCATTCAACGCAACCAGGGTTAACTCGAGATTCAGTCGCTAAGATGGCAAGAATTGATTTACAACGCACATGGCGGATCGCCTGCTTAATACTGGTGCTGGGAATAATTGTGACTTGTGCCGGTGCGATAGCACTTTCACCGGACCTTTCAGAGTCTGTAACTGACTATGTCGCATCATTTCTTCCCGACAAGAACATAAGAATACTGCGCTCAATTGCATATACCTTCCCCGCTGACACAAAGCGCACCGGAGATTTGTATATTTCCTCGACCTTCCAGGAGCCTCATCCGGCGATCGTCCTGGTTCATGGTGGCAGCTGGGCTAAGGGCGACAAGGAAGAACTATCAGAAGTTGTTACAGCAAGATACTTAGCAGGTAAGGGATTTGTTGTATTCGTGATTGATTACCGACTAACCGGAGCCGGTGGAGAATTTCCCTGCGACGTCGAAGACACTCGATCGGCGCTGAGCTTCATTTTGTCAAATCGGCAACGATGGAACATTGACCCGCAACGACTCTACGTCGGTGGTTCTTCATCCGGTGCCACTACTGCGATGTTAGCCGGGTACCTTCCGGATGAAGTGTTCTCACACCAATCAGTGTTTAGACGCAAGAACATTCGAGCTGTCTTGAGCTTCTCCGGACCCACGGATCTATTGAAGGAAGCATCGAATCCCTATTTGAAGTCTTACCTACAGCCCTATTCAAAGGTAGCAATGAATGGGAAGATCGAAGCGGCACTGGTTGAGGCATCACCAATCACGCATGCAAAGACCGCTTTGCCCACGGTATTTATTCACGGCACGGACGACAAGAATGTTCCGATATCACATGCAGAAAGCATGATATCGACACTTCAAGCAAATCAAATTCCTGTGACTATCATCAAGATCGAAGGCGCCGGACATTTCTTGGGAACGAGATCTAGGAAACTCGCTCTAGAACAAGCTTTGCAGTTTCTTTCACTGCTTCCAAGCAGCTCGAACAAGGACGCCAAGTAAGTCAAAATCACGCTGCCCAAGAACTTGCTGACCCGTTTCGATGCGCTACTCCACTCGCACCCGGATAGCTTACGCATCTCCTTCTTGCATCGGCAGGCTGAACCAAAAGGTGCTACCCTGACCGACAACGCTTTCCACCCCAATCTCTCCACCATGTCCTTCGACAATCGCCTTGCAAATGGCTAGTCCGAGTCCGGTTCCGCCTTTTTCACTGGCATCGGTGCGTTTGACCTGGTAGAAACGTTTGAAGATCAAATCCAAGTGCTCAGGTGGAATCCCGCGACCTTGGTCGCTGATTCCGATTCGAACCGAACCGGGCCTAGGTGTCGCCGACACCGTAATGGTCGAGTCGCGTGGAGAAAACTTGATTGCGTTGGACAGCAAATTTACGACCACCTGGATCAGTCTATTTTTGTCGACTTCAAGCTCCAACTCGGTTTCAGCCACATCAATCTTGACACCGGCCGCATGAGCCAGCGCGCCGACAGAGTCAGCAGCGAGATCAAGTATCTCCTGCAAGTTGTTAGAAGCCCGCTCGATTGACAGCTTGCCTGATTCAAGACGCTCGGCATCGAGTATTTCGTTGACCAAAGCGATAAGCCTCTGCACATTCTTCTCGGCAATACTGACTTTCTGCATACCGTCATCATTCAGCTTTCCTAGATGCCCACGTGCCAGCATCTTGAAGCAGAACTGCAAAGACGTAAGCGGGCTGCGCAGCTCGTGCGACACCATGGAAACGAAGCTTTGTTTGAGCTTTTCAATCTCATGTCGCTCAGTTACATCTGTCACAACAAGCAGCCGGCCGCTCAAGTCATCGATACTATACTCAGTGCTTACCACTTCGCACGGAAACAAGCTGCCATCCTGGCGGCTAGCTTCGTATGCGTGAGAAAGCGAACTACTGCGATGAGAAAGCTCATTTAAGAGATCTGAAGCCGTCTTCGATGGCTCGCAGCGAATAAACTCCGTCAACTTCTTGCCTTCGGATTCATTGGATGTACAGCCGAACATCCTCTCCGAACCAGTGGACAACGAATTGATCTCAGCGTCCGAATCCACCACGAGAATTCCAAGCGGTATAGTGTCGATGATGGACTGAACGTGCTCGAGAGCGATTCGTTCACTGTGGCGCGATTGTGCCAACTTCTCAGCCATATCGTGAAATACCAGATCAAGCTCAGCAACCTCATCATTACCCGGCACAGGAGGATTCAGCTCCTTTTCGTCCACCAGACGAACTGAGTTGTCCATCAATACACT
>CAZSNX010000211.1:0-7349 GCA_964607945.1 uncultured Candidatus Obscuribacterales bacterium | reverse complement strand
CCGGTCCCACCCGGGCTCGCTTTGCTCGCGCTGCAAGCGTCAAGACGCTACGCGGATCAGGAAGCTTCGCTGTTAGAGGACTGATACTGCCGCAAGTTGCTTGGCGGAATCGGGCGTACCGCAGATTCTGTCTACGAATTCAGCGATGTGGTTGGCCACGTCATTTTTTCGCAGGTCAAGCGTCAAAACATGATCGCAACCATTTAAGAGGATAACGCTTTTGTCTTTCGAGCCCAGCATCTTATAGATATCGATGGCGTTGTTGACAGTCGTCAATGAATCGTCGAGGCTGTGCAGGATCAAAGCTGGGCAGGTGACCTTTGATGCTGATTTCTTCACTTCTTTCACTAGATGAGTCATCTGCCTAAGCGAGCCGGAATATGTCCTGAACAAGCCAAATTCAGTATTTTCACCACGTTGAGCTGCCTCGATCGACTTTGTGATCATTCGCTGCAGACGTTGATCCATCAGTCCGTAAGGAGGTTTCTCCGTCCAGTAGGTCCACTTACCCAACGGCGGAAAGATGTCGATCAATGGCAGAAGCAAGTAGAGTCTCGAGTGTCCGGGCGCATCATAGCGCAGCGTCGTGGACATCATTATTATCCCGGAGACGCGAGGATCGTCGGCCGCAAGCATTACCGACACCGACGAACCCATCGACAGTCCGCCCACTACAACCTTGTCGCAATCTGAAGCCAATTTGTCCAGAGCTTGCCTGGCACCCTTCACCCAGTCTTTCCAGGTGGTAGCAAGCAGCTCTTGATGCGTACCGCCGTGGCCGGGAAGTAGTGGTGTTTCCACACGATAGCCGAGCCGCTTTAGATGTTTCGCCGTCGGACGCATCTCAGAAGGCATTCCGGTCAGACCGTGAAGCAGAAGCACACCAATCCTTGCATTTGGCGAACCGGCCTCATTGCCAGCGCCGACATTGGCCCTCAGGTCAACCACCATAAATACGCGTCCCCTGCTCTTAAATTCCCTTTAGCGCTACGCCGGTGAGACTGCCGCAACAGCCTGAATAGCCGGTAAAACCGAGCCGACCTGAACCCCGATTTCTTTCTCCAAAGCTACCCGAACTGCCCTAAAGTTGTCAAACGGAACACAAGGGATATTGTTATTTTTGCAATGTTGTAAAAGCTTGGACTTGGCAAACAAAATGTCCGCCTCTGTTGACCAGCAGAAGTCGCTCCGACCATCTCCGACAACCACCTTAAGTGTTTTTCTAAATGCGTTATCGAGAATCTTGCACTTGCAAAGACCGGAACTGCAACCACTTATCGTCGGCGCATAAGGAAATGTGAGAGATAGCTCACCCGTTTCAGATTCATTCAGGTGATTGGCCCAAACATTGTCGACCCGCACACCCTCTCTTTGCAAGAGATGGTGAATAACCCTGTCGATACCATCCGAAACTATCCGAAGCGGAATGCCTGATTGGCGGCACCAGCCCGCGAACTCAGCGAAAGTAGGATCAACCTTGACCTTGCTCAGCACCTGCTCGACCGCCTTCCAGCCGCCACGAAGCAATGGAACTTGCAGCGCCATGCATTCGCGTGAACCAATCTCACCGCGCTCCCAGCGCTCCTCTATTGCTCGCCACTGCGGATCTCCGAGAGCCTCCAGCAACAGATCTATGGTGTCCCCTTTTGTTATAGTGCCATCGAAGTCGCAATAAACTTCCACGCCTGGATTCATTGATTAGCCTTTCTTTGATTCCGTGATGACTAAATCGAGGAGGTCGTGCGCGAGGTCCATTTCCGGATAGGTGATCTCCAGTGATGGAGCAAGCGTTACGACGTTTTTGTAGTAGCCGCCGATATCGAGAATCAGACCTAACTTCCGACCGTTTACTTTCAGGTTGCCTTCCAAACCGAGTTGGAACATCTTGTCAGCGAGCTCACGACTGGGCGTGTAACCGTCCTTCTGACACATCTCCATTCGCAAGGCCAGGCCCAACCCATCGACATCGCCAATTTCAGGATGCTTCTTCTGCAAATCCTTAAGGAGATTGATGAAGTACTGCCCTTTCTCCTTGACGGTCGTAGTGTAGTCACCTTCAGCGAAAACCTTCATAACTTCAAGTCCGGTGGCTGTGCCAAGACTGTTAGATGAAAAGGTGGAGTGTGTCGAACCCGGCCCGAACTTATCAGGGCTGATCAGATCTTCTCGAGCCCAAATGCCAGACAGCGGATTCAGCCCATTCGTCAAAGCCTTGCCAAACACGAGGATATCCGGCTTGGCATTGAATTGCTCCATTGCCCACAGCGTGCCTGTGCGGAAGAAACCCATTTGAATTTCATCATCGACTATCATGATGCCGCGCTCACGAAGTATCTTTGCCAGCCGTTCGAGATAACCTTCAGGCATGCCAACATAACCGCCGGTGCCCTGAATCACTTCGATAAAGAAGGCACCGAATTCCGACTTCTGCGACTTCGGATTCCACCAGCCGGTGTACTCGTGTTCGAATTTGCGTTCGACTTGTTCTACGCAGAACATATTGCAAGTTTCCTTTTTCTTGCCGTAAGGACAACGAAAGCAATACGGGAACGGTACAAACTCGGCACGATCGCCGAACTCGCCATACGATTCTCTATACCTATACGAGGATGTAATCGCGGAAGCACCAAGCGTGCGTCCATGATAACCTCCCTCGAAGGCTAGCATCCGGCTCTTTCCGGTGGTCTTACGCACCAGTTTCAAAGCATCTTCGATTGCTTGAGCTCCGCCGACGTTGAAATGAACTCGTCCTTTCTCTCCGAATCCATCTTCCACACTCTCGACGATCATCGAGGCCAGCTCGACCTTCTCTTTATGGAGATATTGACAAGCGAGCTGCGGCAGTTTATCGATCTGCATTTTGAGCGCATTGTTGACTCGCTCGTTGGCATAACCGAGGTTGACTGCGGAATACCACATCTGAAGATCGAGGTAGGGCGTTTCTTGCCGATCGTACAAATAGCTGCCATTACAAGTGTCGAAAATTTTCGGATTCTTGGCATAGTGAACTGTATCGCCGTGCGAGCACACGCGGTTTTCCAGCTCCAGCAGCGCCGACTCGACCGGATCGGAAAGTTCGGACAAGGACGGGAACTCCATCGCATTGGTCGACGTCACTGAGTTCATCGGCTCCGGCTGACTAGCAATTTCAATTCCGGCAGCTGCGGCGTCTACTTTCTCCGCAGTTGGTTTTCCTTCTGGCTTAGCTGCTGTAGTATCCATACTTGCTTTCTAATCTCCTGCTTACGAACAACCAACAAACGAATTGCGGTTGCCGGCAAATTCCAAGCTAGAGGTTACCCAAGATCGCTTGCACGAAACTTACAAACGGATTGTTAAAGTATCAAAATGCCTGGACCAACAATTTGGTCGAAACGAAGAAATTACGGATGTTTACAGCGCTTGGCATGCAAACGGCGCGCAAACTCTTTGCATCCGCGGCAGATCCAAAAGATCAATCTATCTCTTGTATACTTCGCTAATAGATCGAAACCCGCCACAAGACATATGCTGAAGGCGGTTTAAGCGGAGCAGATTCCGATGCGACTCCTACTTGCCGAAGACGACGAGGTACTCTCTGACGGCATTTCCAAAGCACTACGCCAGTGCGGCTATGCGGTAGATCACGTCGATTCAGGACTGGATGCCGACCACGCCTTGACTGCAGCGCCGTTCGATCTACTTATATTAGATCTCGGCCTGCCCAAGTTAGATGGACTTCAAGTCCTTCAACGGCTGCGCAGCCGCGGCGACCGATTACCCGTGCTGATATTGACGGCGCGAGACGGATTGCAAGACAGAGTAACCGGGCTCGACCACGGCGCCGACGATTACATCACCAAACCTTTCGACCTGCCCGAACTCGAAGCCAGAGTGCGAGCACTGCTGCGCCGCAGCCAACTCGGCAACAACCTGGAAATCGTCTACGGACCTCTTAAATTCGAAACTACCGAAAGATATGTCACCATCAACGACCAGCCGCTCGATCTCTCCGCAAAGGAGTTGGCTGTGCTGGAAGTACTGCTACAGCGAGCAGGCCGCGTCGTAAGTAAAGAACAGATGATCGAACATCTCTATGCCTGGGACGAAGAAGTCAGTCACAATGCAATTGAAGTCAACGTGCACCGCTTACGCAAGAAGCTCGACCCCGAAGGCGTGTCCATACGCGCGATTCGCGGACTCGGATATTTGCTGGAAACAACAGCATGAAGCCACTTACGTCTTCGATTCGGCGGCAGCTGTTAGCCTGGCTCTTAATCCCAATCATGACGCTTTGGCTGATTGGAGCGGTGCTCACCTATGTGATGGCCATTAACTTCGCAACCGATGCCTACGACAATTCATTGCTGGATTCGGCGCGGACGCTCATAGCTCGATTGCGCTTCGATCCCGACCATGTTGACGTCGACCTGTCACCGGAAGCACAGGCTATCTTTAAAGAAAGCCAGAAGGACAAATTCTTCTACGAAGTCTTAGGTCCGACCGGCATTATCCGAGCTGGTGACACCAACATCCCAGACCCCAGTGCCGACGACCTCGACGGCATTGATGAAGAACCGTACTTTCGTGATGGAAAAATTGACAACGAAGCGGTGCGCATTGCGCTCGTAAGCGTGCCGGTGCCACACAAGAAAGGACAGCGCGTCTTAATCCAGATCGCCGAAACACTGCGTGGGCGCCAAGAGCTTACAAAAGATATCTTGATCTGGGTTGTGGTGCCTCAGCTGATACTGATCTTTTTGGCCGCTCTGGCTGTGTACATCGGAGTAAAGCGTGGTCTGGCGCCGCTCAAATCAGTCCAGCAGGCAGTTGCGAGCCGCACCCGGTGGGACTTGAGCGCTCTGCAGGAGGAAGGTGCACCACAGGAGGTGCGCCCCCTGGTCAAAGAAATCAATGAGCTTCTCGCTCGCATCAAGGACGATATCGACGGACAGCGCCGGTTCGTCGCCAACGCAGCGCATCAACTGCGCACACCGCTGGCCGGCTTGAAAACTCAAACTGAATTCGCATTACGCCAGACGGCCCCGGAAGACCTTCGACATGCACTCGCGCAAGTGCAAGCCAGCGCAGACAGAGCAACACACCTTGTTAACCAGCTGCTCGCACTTGCCAAAGTCGAGCCCGGGGCTTTCCGCACTACCCGCCTGAAAGAGATAGATTTGAACTTCATAGCCAAAGAAGCAACTGGAGATCTCGTTCCGCAAGCGCTGCGGAAAGGAATTGATCTAGGGTTCGAAGGCTCGGAGGGTCCCGCCACCGTCAGCGGTGATGCACTGACGGTTCGAGAGCTTGTCTCCAATCTTATAGACAACGCCGTCCGCTACACGCAGACCGGCGGCAAAGTAACGGTCAACGTCTCCAACACCAATCCGGTCGAACTGAAGGTCGAAGACAACGGTCCCGGCATCCCCGAAGATGAACGTGAGCGTGTTTTCGAACGATTTTATCGAGTGCTCGGCAGCGGCGTGAGCGGAAGCGGGCTCGGATTGGCAATCGTCAGAGAAATCGCCCAATCTCATCAAGCGGAAGTGACCTTAAGCTCCGGTCCCAAAGGTGACGGCACTTCCGTAGCAGTTAAGTTCCCACCACCGTACGTCTCAGTTTAAGTTTAAAATTGAACTGTGACCTCCTGCGATTGGTCGGGAATGAATTCAGTCAACGAAACGGCAGACCCCAAGTACCTTGGCAAGCAACTTCTGCTGTTCAGCATCCTGGCGCTCTTTTGCGAATTGCTGGTCATTCGCTGGCTTTCCACTGAGATTCGCATCTTTGCCTACTTCAAGAATCTGCCGCTGACGGCGGCTTTTCTCGGCATGGGTCTGGGATTTGTCTGGGCCGGCAACAAGCGATCATTGATGACACTATCCACCGGCTGCTTCCTCTTTCTCAGCCTGCTATTATCAGTCGCTCTTGGACTCGGACTAACTTTTCTTACCTTTGTCGATCCGCTCAGTTTTCTACTTTTTGGTTTCGGGTCGGAAACCGTAAAGGAACATACTCTCACTTCCACTTTCGGCACGGTCGCCATCATGCTGGCGACCTTCGTGTTGACTGCTACGTCCTTTGTCGGAATGGGACAGGAAATGGGCCGATTGTTCGAAAAGCTGGAGCCGCTGAAGGCCTATTCCATTAATGTGCTCGGCGGTTTGATCGGCACACTGCTATTTTCAGCGCTCAGCTTTTGCTACGCCTCGCCAGGTGTTTGGTTGATGGTAGCCGGAGCGCTCTTCTGCTGGCTGCGCCCCAGACCTTTGAGTCTTTGCATTTTACTTTTTGGTGTCTGCTATCAGTTCTGGCTTGGCTCCTACATTTGCGAGCAAGCCTGGGGAAAGGATCATCTTCGAACCATCTGGTCTCCCTATTACAGGATAGATCTGCGCGGACACAGGCTGGATGCCGGCTCCATGAAGGGTGCATTGGTCGGCACAGAGCTTTATGCAAATTATGATGGCTTTCAGTCGATTATCGATCTCTCGGACAAAACTCTTGCCGCCTACCCGCCGGAATTTCGCTCATCTTGCATTGCTTACCATAGCGAACCATTTCAATTCGTTGCCAACAAGCCGGACAGCAAAGTGCTTGTGCTGGGTGCAGGCGCCGGAATGGACGTGGCTGCTGCATTAAGAAACAACATCAATCATGTCGATGCAGTAGAGATCGATCCCGGCATTGCAATGTTGGGCAAGGAGTTTGAGCGCCCTTACCTATCGCCCAAAGTGACCGTTCATATCACTGACGCCAGAACCTTTCTAAAGAACAGTCACGAAAAATATGATGCGATTGTGTTTGCTTATTTAGACAGTCACGCAGCATTTTCATGCTTATCTTCTTTGCGCATGGACAACTATGTTTTCACGCAGGAAGCTCTAAACGATGCAGCTAAATTGCTGAAACCGGATGGCTACATTGCAATCGGCTGCGTGCTTATGACCGATTGGCTTTGGGATCGTCATGCCAAAGCGCTGCAAAACGCAACCGGAATGCGCCCGCTTGGTACTCGTCCTAAGTTGGCAGCCTACCTGAACAACGGCATTCTATTTTCCGGTCCCCGCATGCTGACCGTCAACGCCCCCTCGCTTAAACCGGTCGAACCGAAAGCGGATGTGCCTGTCGCTACTGATGATTGGCCGTTTCTTTTCCTGGCCAAGAAAGAGTTTCCTACTGTTTATGTCTGGCCAATCTTGATGATCGTCTGTGTCGCCTTACTGCCGGTGTCGACACAGTTCGCCACCGGAGCAAGAATACCCTTCAATTGGCAGATGTTTTTCATGGGCGCTGGCTTCATGCTGCTCGAAGTTCGTTCGATGGCCGACATGTCTTTGATGTTCGGCTCCACCTGGTTGACCAAT
>CAZSNX010000210.1:0-7384 GCA_964607945.1 uncultured Candidatus Obscuribacterales bacterium | reverse complement strand
AAATCCAGATATAAAGACCTCTTGTACGAGGTACCGGTCTGGTATCCCTCGCGCGACCAACCTGATAATCGGGAATGGTTGATTACCAACGGACTGGGCGGCTACTCAAGCAGCACCATTTCAGATGCACATACTCGACGCTATCACGGGCTGCTGGTTGCTGCTCTCCGGCAACCGGTCGGGCGGCACATAATTCTTTCACGCGTGCAAGAGCAACTGTCTCTCGATGGGGTTGAATACGATCTTTCCACCAATCACTGGGCATCGGGGGTAGTGGCACCGACCGGCTACCGCTATATCGAATCTTTTACTACCTATCCAGCTCCTACCTGGATTTACAACATCAACGGCAACTACCTGATCAAGCAGATCGTCCTGGAGCACAATGTCAACGAAGTATACATCGGCTATCACTGGCTTCCCGACAGAGACCGCTCTTCCGGAGAAGCTACGTTAGTAGTGCGCTTTCTCACCGGATTTCGTGACTTTCACAAAGAGGTGGCCGGCTCGTCCGACAAATCATACAATCAATCTATCTCCGGCAATCGAACTGAAATCAAGCTGGAAGAGTCACTGCGCACATTGCAATTGACCTGGGACGGCGGAGTGTACGAGCCTCAGTCTCAGTGGTGGTGGGAGTATCACTGGCCTGAAGAAGCGGCGCGGGACATGCCGGACAGAGAAGATTTATTCCTGGTCGGACAATTGACCACTGAACTTGCTCCGGGCAAAGAGCTGAATATCTGTGCCAGTCTCGACCGTGCCGTAGATTCGCCCTCCTGCCACCCGGTGGTTGAAGCCAATCTGCTGCGGCAGAACAAGCTGATTCAAACGGCTGCGCTACCGCGTTCGCAGGAAACCAATCTGTTGATTCTGGCCTGCGATCAATTCCTGGTTGCCAGGCAAACTCCCAACTCGCACGGAACCAGCGTTATAGCGGGTTATCCCTGGTTCAACGACGCCGGCCGGGCGGCCATGATCTCCTTACCGGGACTGGCGGTTTCGACGCGCCAGTTCGATCGGGCTAAGCAAACGCTCGCGCTGTATTCTGAGCTCGTCGAAGCAGGTATCATGGCCAACCGCTTTACCGACGAATCCGACAAACCGGAATTTGTAGCGGTCGATCCGACGCTCTGGTGGGCCTGGGCACTCTATCATTTTTACCGAGCTACTAAAGACCAGGACTTTACTCGCGCTCAATTGATATCGCTCAAGCAAGCCGCCTTGCACTATCTGGCGGGCACCGCCGGCAATATCAACGTCGATCCGACCGACGGGCTTATCCGCTGCGGGACCGCCGATCTGGAAGTAACTTGGATGGATGCGCAGGTCGCAGACATTCCAATAACGCCGCGCTCCGGCAAGCCGGTCGAGATCTCAGCGCTCTGGCACAATCTGCTCGGCACGATCTGTTATCTATCCGAGGAGCTGGCAGAGGACCCGGACCAGTTCAAAGCGTTGTTCGCAATGACTGAAAAATCGATGCAGAAGTTCTGGAACGACTCAAAGCAATGCCTTTTCGATGTCATCGAGCCATTGTACAGATCATCCGATAAGCCAGACGACACCGTCCGTCCCAACCAACTTTTGGCAATATCTCTACCTTTTCGGGCTTTTACTAAACTGCAAGAAAAATCGATTCTCTCCTTAGTCGACTCCGAATTGCTCACTCCAGTCGGAGTTCGCTCACTGTCTCCGACAGATCCCTCATATCAAAGTCGCTATGGATGCGGATTCAGTCGAGCAGATCAATATCACAGAGATCTCTCTTACCACCAGGGCTCGGTCTGGCCGTGGTTGATCGGAGCATATTGCGATGCGCTCATGAACGTGCACGGGCCGCTGCCGGAGACCAATGCCAAGATTCGCATCCTCTTGCAGCCGCTCTTGAACAACCTGGTTGAAGAGTCGTGCGTCGGCTCCATATCCGAGATTTTCGACGGCAATGCCCCGCACATGCCACATGGCTGCTTTGCGCATTCGATGGCGGTTGCGGAGGTGATGAGAACGCTGTCTCGGGTTCTTCGCAGCTGAATATCTGTCCATCCAACCGTCCTTAAATCCCCTCGCCAATCTGAGCCGCAGTTAAGTTAAGATCGCTGTCGCTAGCTGTCGCAGCTGGTTTGGCGGCATTCAGTGGGACAAATACGCAATCTCATCTCAATGCCGGCAAATCCAGTAACTACCTGTAAATCAGGGCCTATCTCGCACCGCAGGCGGTTCCAAACAGCAAGACCGGCGAGCTGGAACAGAAAGATCTAAACCTAATTTGCTTGTGTAGATCTATCGCTTTTAGCTAGTTTCTCTTTTGTATTACTGACATTTCTCGCTCGGCAGAACTCGAACTCACTTAGAGAACCTACGGCAACTACGATTTAGGGCTCATGCTTCGCACTCAGTGGCGAGCAATCAGTCCTACACCGAAATGCCTACTCAACCCTACCGGCGGTCTGTCTAGCCGCGGTAGCTCTGAGCTGCTGATTCGATGCTCCACCGGCGTGAACGACCGTATTCGAACACTGGAGTAACAGACATGAGCGATCATTCCATCGCCTCACGCAACGCACCGCACTCGGTGCGCGCTTCAAGGCTACTCCGGATTCTGAAAGACGCCAGAATCATCTCCTTCATCGACCTGGAGATGAGCGGCGGCAATCCGGAGTTGCACTCAATCATTCAAGAAGGCGGCGTGCTTGCCCGACTTCCGTCTCTGCAATCCCATAGCTGGTTCGAGCAGAAGGTCAAGCCGAGAACGCTCGAAGGCTGCCAGTGGCGCGCCTTGAGGATCGCCCACTTCAGCTGGAAGCGCTGGCGCAACGCCATCCCTGTCTTTCGAGCGCTGAAGATCCTGCGCCACAACATGAACCGCACCATCGCGGCCTTCTGGGATCCCAGTCAGGACTTGAAGTTCATTTTCGCCCAGTGCGAGCTGGAAGCACTTCCACCGCCCGAGCCGCTCGCATATCTCGACGTGCAAGAGTGGGCACAGGACAGGTTGAACCTGCCCTACCGGCCTTCACTGCAAGCCGTCGCCGATCTGCTGAAGATTCCTCGTCGCCAAAAGCACGACGCCCTCGAAGATTCACGCGCTACTTACCATGTCTTCCGCATGCTCTGGCTCTATGGCCCGGGCGAGTTGGAGACGGTAATCGCAACTCTCGATGCCGATCGCGAGTTACCGACCGGGCCGATTGCCTTGCCGCCGGAAAAACTGCATGAGCGCTTGAGAGAGCTGGTGAATTACATGTCCACCGACCCCACGGTGTTCATGCGCCACCAGAGTCCGTCGCAACTGTCCGAAGCTGCCGAAGAGGCGGTTTGCGACTCGAAGCAACTCGGCTAAATTGCCTGCCGAGGTGATGGTTTACTCTTGCACGCCCATGGTGCTTCATGCGACGCACCAGAAAGCCGTTTAGGATCGACTCCGGTCCATCCCCAATGGCATACTGAGAGGGAGCGCAATTGCGCTCCCTCTCAGTTTCTCCATCATTGCAATCCACATTTCTAAAAAACAGCTTTCACTATATCACCTCGTAGTAAAGTCACCGAAGTAAATTGAGGGACTTACTTGATACCATTTCAGTTCTAGAAAACTGAGTGCTGCTAGTGTCACGGCTGCCAGTCAGCAGATCGTGACACCAGCAACTTCCGACCGAAGCGTGCCGTTACTTATCCTCTAGACCTTTGGGAGCATCGAACGTCGCTCGAACAGCCAATACGGCTGCGATGAACTCCTGATTTCCCTGATGCCGATGCAAGAGTTGTTTCGACTCTTCGGTCTCCTTTCCGTCTCGATCCAACTTGGAAAGATATCGCTGGAGAAGATACGCGGTCCCCCCCACGCGATTGACACGACCGTTACCTGTAATCCAGTCGCTCAGTCGATTTGTCAGTTCGAAACAACAAAAACCAATGAGCGGCGCACCTGCTACAAGCGCTTTACCAAGGAATATCATGACCGGCAGAGCAAAGCCACCGACAGCAACAGACATCAGAGCAGCCTCGTAGCATTTTAGACCGGCGCAATGAAACGCCCCGCACCCTGATACTGCAGCTCCCAGGCCGGCAGAAGCCCATTGAAGTAGAGCCCAATCCTCAGTATCGCCATTGTCTCTCAGCGGTAGCCAACCAAGGCTTTTGAACTGCACTTGAATAGTAAACATTCCGATCGAGAAACCTACTACCAAGCCGATGAAGAAAAACACCCAGATCATGCAACGCTCCTGTTCCTGGGCGAAACTCGAGGTCAGAAGCGGTAACCACACGTTACGCCCCAGCGCCTCATTGATTTCCGAGTAGCTCGCCAACCAGCATCACACCGGAAGGATAAAACCAGCACCGTCGGTGGTGATTGCCTCTGCGCTCCGGACAATCGCTTCGAACAGTTGATTATCACAGACAGTGGCTGGTTCGGCGCTATTTGGATACTTCCGGCAGGAAACTTGACTCAGTGATAAAAACAGCATAACGGCAGACAGTTTCAGTTTCCAAACCAGTTGGGATGTCAATCCGGCAGTGACTTCGTTTACCGGTAAGTCCTGCTGAGCCAACAACGGGAGTCAGCATCGCTCACTTTCCGCAATAATTCTGGGCGAACTTCAACAGCTCTAACGCGATCAGGTTATGCGTGTTTTCCACACTCTTATAAACCGGCAGTTAATGTAACCCCGCTGCATCAAATCTAAAAACGATGTTGCACTTTTTCATGAAACACCGGAATCGACTCATTGGGTGGGTATAACTGAATTTGAGCGACGCGTTGATTACTTAACCGTGAGCGTCGATTCCGATCATTACTCGAAGATCGGCGACTAGAGACAAAAAACTTTTTGTGGGTCTACGAGGGCTTGTGTAATGACCGACGGTACTTCGGAAAACGAGAAGTCCAATCCAGACGGAAGCGATACTTCATCATCCGCACTACCAAACGAGAGCGATTCTGAGCAGGAATCGCTGGAGTCAATGAGCCAAGAGACAGTCGACCCTCTGACGGAACGACGCTTGAAAGCCCCTCTTGTGGACAAGACAAAGCTCGATGTTGACGCCGTTATAGACATGGCGGCAAGCGCAAAATCGGAGCATGACGCCAAGCTCCGCGAAGAGTTGGAAACCCGAGTGCCCGAGCCGTCAAGGACCCTTCAGCCGCTAGCGAACTATCGAACAGCAGCCCGTTGCTCGTCAGTTTGCAAAAACACCACCAAGGAAGATCGCGTAAATTTCTGCGAGCAATGCCGCTTGCGAGTCTATGACTTTTCCGGAATGGAAAGACCAGAGGCCGAAGAGCTGATATTCAAAATGGAAGGCCGCAGAGATGTAATTCTGTTCAAGAGATTAGACGGCAAATTTCTGACCAGCGATTGCCCGATCGGTGTACGGAAGAAGCTGATAAATGTTGCCGCCACAGCCTTTGGTGCTGCTACCATGACAGGATTAGCAGCTCTACTTCTTACACAGGCACCCCAAACACCAGCTCAGGCGGCTAAAGCAGATGTCGTAGTTAATATGGGCTCTCCGCATCGGTCGCTTCATATTGCCACAACGCCAATACCGGGGTCCAAGTCCGGCGCTTCATCCAAATCTGGTTCAACTCTAAACGATCCATACAGCAACGTTGTTTCACTTGATGCAATCAAGGAATACCAAAAGACTCATGACTTGCAAGCCGTTCCTTCAGCGGTACAGCAGCCACAGCCAGAGCAAGCGCCGACCAATTCTCAGTCAACGGAAGGAGCTGGAGCTATAGCTCAACCAAACATGCAATCAAGCGGACAGGGAACACCGGTACAAGCTGGTGAGCCTGCTACTGCTCCACCGAGTTCAACTCAGAGCGCACCAGCAAAATCAATCGATCGTCCTATACAACAATCTCCCGGCGGGGCAATTTTGCCTCCATCCGATCAGCAAGCTCCCAATTCCAGCCAGCAACCAATGCCCACGAGCGGGAGCCAGCACGACGAAAGCCCTTACGTTAAGAATTACAGGTAACCGCGCTCCGCATTTGTGATCCGTTGCTGCTGACTCAGACTGAGCGAAGCAGACATCTGATTTTTATCAGTGCTGCCCGGCAAGCACTATGGCTTCCAGGGAGAGGTAGTCCAGCTGCCAGGGCTGCCGGAAGGCATGTACAAAATACTTGCAAATTGGCTTGGGGAGTAGACGGTAATGTTCGGGTTGTATGTGGGCGGTACGATGCCCGGGCTGCCGAACACCGTGGCTGACCCACCTGACGCACCATGAGTCACACCGTAGACAGGGAAGTAAATCTGCCTGGCACCGCCAGCATTGGTCGATCCTTGAGTCTGAAGGGCCATTGTGCAGTAGGCGTAGACACCACCGGCTTGATTAGAGGAGATACCCACTCCGGACAGCGCGATAAAGGGCGCGAACAGTCCGCCGACTGTCTTAAGCTCGTTAACCGACAAAGTTACGCGTGTGAGCACCATGTTAGGTTGCCCCTCTACGTTAGATGCCTTTGACGGATAATCGACTTTGAAGCTGCTCGTCTTGGGCATACCGGCGCTTTCCAGAATGAAGTCAGCCAGGTCGCGAGCATTAGCTTCAGCGGTTGTTTGATCGTAGCCGGCGCGTGGAGCGCCAAGCCAGTACTTTTGCGCATCGATTGTTTTGGCTGCCTCGGTAGCCGCCATCTGCAGCTTCCGATAATAATCACTGAGAACTACTGTATTGATAAACAGCATCAGGCAGCCGACAAAGACCATGCAAAAGATGACCAGCCCAGCTGCTCCCTCCGCAAGCCCTTGTCCGCGCTCGGACCGATTGTGAGCCCGCTTTCTCATATCAGTTTCCTCCAGTGACCCTCTTCGTTGCCGCACAACCTACGTTCCACTTAATGCAAAAAGTTCCCTGCTAGCTGAATTTCAATCCCTCCTATATCCGTAGTGACTCTAGAGGGCAATTGCAGTTAAATGCTGTACAGTACGTGGCACTTTTGTGTCAGCAGCCCATTAAAAAGATTGGGATCGACCGTTTTACTACATTCATGAATAGATAAAAATCGAGAAAAAACCGTCCGGAGACAAAGCAAGCCTCAACCTGCTTTGTCCCCAGACTAAGTTTCAACAATTGGCCACCAAACTAGTTGCCTAGCCGGTGATTACGGAGCGAACATATTACCGGGATCTTCCGGAAGCGCTTTCTCTTTGGCTGCTGACTTTTCCTCGCCGCCGGTATCGTCGAGCTTCTTGCTCAGCCAGCCGTTCACGAACGAAACGACCAACCAGGCAACGCCGGCTGCGATGAAGGACAGCACTCGCTGGAGGCGCTCAGCACCAGCCAAGTCGACGAACAGCAACTTGAGCGTGAGCAGGCTGAGCAGTAACATGCCGCCGCGGCGCAGCATCAGGTCACGAACAGCGAATCCGAG
>CAZSNX010000209.1:5618-7392 GCA_964607945.1 uncultured Candidatus Obscuribacterales bacterium | reverse complement strand
AAAATCCTTACTTTCAAATCTACTTGGCTGACGTGTTGACAATGCAGGCTATGCAACCGCTGGCTCGCGGTTTTCTGCAAGGCGGCCAAATCTCACCGGAACAAAAGCAAGCAATTTTGGACAAGCTGGCTGAAGCTGACAAGCTCTTAGCAGCGGCTGCTGACAAGTCTTATGGTCCGCTCTACCAAATGAACCGCTTTCCACAAGGCAATGTCGTAATGCCTTTGGCTCCGGACGCATTCTTCTACACGCCGCCGGCAGGAGTGCACTACAATCCCTACTATTCTTTCTGGGGAGGCGCCTGGGACCAAGCACAGCGCCGCAGAGCAGCAATTGCATTTGGCACGGGACTGATTCAAAGCAATGTCTTTAAGTACTTTGAGCTCCCACCGGCCGAAGGTCCGTTAAAAAACCTCACTCCTTAACCTAAAACTCCGTCCCAGCTAGCATAAGCGGCATTATGAAAGAGCGGATCTGTGTCTAATTGCCGAATCGCGTTAGAATGCATGGAGTCGGCAATCTATCTGCCATTCAGGGACTCAATCGGTCTTTTTGTCTTGAAGAGAATCTCAATACTTGGCTCCACTGGCTCAATCGGGCGTCAAACGCTCGACATCGTGGAAGCTCACGGTGAAAGTCTGAAAGTTGTCGCTCTGGCAGCCGGGTCTAATCATCTCGATCTGCTCACCGAGCAAGTTCGGCTCTTTCAGCCGGAATTGGTATCAGTTCCGGATTCAAATACCAAAGACGAGTTGGACCAACGATTGAAATTAGCCGGCCTTTCCACGCGCACGACATGTGGAGACGATGGTCTGGTCGAAGTGGCCGCTCATAAGGATGTCGAAACAGTCGTGACCGGACTGGTCGGATTTCGCGGTGTATTACCTACGGCAGCAGCGATTCGCCAGGGCAAAACAATCGCCTTGGCAAACAAGGAAACATTGGTAGCCGCCGGTCCGGTAATCCTGCCGATGTGCAAACAATATGGCGCAACGATTGTACCGGTTGACAGCGAGCATTCCGCAATCTTTCAATCGCTCTCCGGATACGATTCAACAGACATCGATCGCATCTTGCTGACCGGCTCCGGAGGACCTTTCCGCACTTGGAGCAAAGAAAAGATTGCCTGTGCCACCATAGATGATGCGCTTCGTCATCCAAATTGGTCGATGGGCAAGAAGATTACTATCGATTCCGCCACACTCATGAACAAGGGACTGGAGATCATAGAGGCGCGATGGCTGTTCAATTTGAGCGCCCAAAAGGTGAAGGTGCTCATTCACCCACAATCGATCTTGCATTCAGCCGTAGAGTTTACGGACGGTTCGATTGTTGGACAGATGGGATTGCCGGATATGCGACTGCCTATCCACTTCGCATTGTTTTATCCTGAGCGGGTCAAATCTCAAAAGGTGCCGCGGCTAGACTTAGTGAAACTAGCCCAGCTGACCTTCGAAGAGCCGGACCTCGAGCGCTTTCCCTGCCTTGCACTCGCGCAAGCGGTGGCTGACGAGTGCAACACATTGCCTTGCGTGTTGAATGCAGCCAATGAAGTGACTGTCGATGCATTCTTGAAAGGCGCAATTGAGTTTGCCGATATACCAAGACTGATAGAGCAGGTGATGAACCGCCATAAGGCCGTATCAAATCCTTCCCTGGAAGACATTCTGGCAGCAGATGGCTGGGCACGAACAGCATGCGAAGAGCTGCTTGGCGCGACAGCATGAAAAACATCGATCACTATTAGGAGGACCCCTGAGGGCAAGATGAATTC
>CAZSNX010000209.1:0-5608 GCA_964607945.1 uncultured Candidatus Obscuribacterales bacterium | reverse complement strand
CCCGAGTACAAGTATGCGATCACCCGCTCGTGCAGAATTTGCTGACTAAAATCCGAGACTACCAGACTCCATCGGGTGAATTCCGGCGGCTTGCATCAGAGATGAGCCATTACCTGGTTTACGAAGCGATGCGCAATCTGTCCACTCGACCGGCCGGGGTCGAAACACCGGTAGGCCCGGCAACCGGTGTAGTTCTGACTGATTACGTAATTCTCGCTCCGGTATTGCGCGCCGGCTTGATTCTGGCAGAAGCGGCTCAGCAAATCTTCCCGAATTCACGCATTTACCACATCGGTTTGCGCCGCGATGAAGCGACTCTTCAAGCAATCTCGTATTACGCGAAACTGCCCGAAGCGCTGCCGGCTGAAAGCAATGTCTATGTTCTCGATCCGATGCTGGCAACCGGCGGTTCAGCTGTCGCTGCCATCTCTCTGTTCAACGAGCTAGGCGTGAAATCCATTCACCTCGTCTCGTTTGTTGCTGCTCCGGAAGGGATTAAGAAGGTTCAAGAGAAGTTCCCGCGCGTGATGATCACCACAGGAGCAATCGACGACCATCTTAACGAGCATGGCTACATCGTTCCCGGTTTAGGCGATGCCGGCGACCGAATTTTTGGCACTTAAGCAGCGCTCAATCGCTCACCAGCTAAGGGTAAGCAACTCGGGCGATTGAATCGGCGGCGATGCGGACTTGTTTGCAGCCGAGCCGGCTTCAACCGACCGAGTGTTGGCAATTCAATGACAAGTGAATTTGACTATCCAGAGACACCACTCAGTGAGATGGTTTGACTTTCTCCTGGTCGGACTTCTTGATTAGATTGTATGTGCCGTCGTTCTTATACTCATGCCAGTTACCGCTCTTATCTTGGAATGCATAGTTGCCATTCAGTCCGGCATGGTCGCCTTGCGAAACGGCAACTTTGCCGCTGACTTTGTCCTTCCATGTTTCACTACCGGTCTTTATCCAGGAGCTTTGAATTTCACCTTTAGAATTACGCAGCGTCACTGAGTTTGGAGAATCATCGCCCTTTGCATAGCCGAACTCCCGGCAGGAGCCGTCCGGATAAGTAACCTTCGAAAGCTTGCCGTCTTGCTCCTGAATCACTGGTTTCACAACGCTAATCTTTCCCTCCGGAGAGAAGTCGAACTCGTGCCCCAGTTTGCCTTGGATTGCAACACCATACTTATCGACTGAAACCTTTGCGTTCACCCGGCCTCCGCTTGACGTCTGCCACTGAGTGAAGCCTTCCTGATCGATCGGCCCGACTCGTTCAACAACGGTGCCATCGGAATCTTTGAAACCGGAGATAGCCCCGTCGGCATCGTACGAAAAGACTCGCCTTTCGGCCACCGACCGAGGTCTTACTTCCGACAACTTTCCATCGACAAGTTTGGCAGTTCCTCCGTTCTCGAACACGAGCGACTCTTGTCCGTCCTTCTTTAGATGCCGAATGCCTTTATCATCAACGAACTGTTCAGTCCCGTCAGGGCGAGTCATATGCGCGATGCGCGGAGTATCTTTGCCGGCAGCCGAGAACTTTATGTCCTTGTAAAACTTATCGCCTCCACCCTCATAGCGCAGTGTAAAAGCACCGTCGTCATGCACTTTGACGCTGGCATTGAGGAATGCGGCACCGGTCTTTCCATTGGGATAATCGACAGCCCATCCCTTCGCGAGCGAGCCGTCTTTGTTCTTACCTAGAAAGGTGCACTGCTTGTACTCGCTGCCATCGGCAAGCTTAATCGATTCGGGCTCATTCAAGTCCTTGTCTTTGTACTTGAGTTCATGCACCAATTTATCGCTTTTGTCATAAAGAGCAGTCGGCCGCCCTTGCTCATCGAACTTGACCTTGGTGCCGTCAGAGTTTGTCTTCTGCTGCTCCAAGACCATCGGTGGAACAGTCTTATCTGTTGCCGGTCCTTTTTCGGCCGGCTTGTCATTCTTATCGACCTGCGCGGCAAGCCGCAGTCTTTCTGTTGCAGTGGGTTCAGGACTTTCGGCTGCCTGTGCCTCCACTGGAGGTTGTACTTCAGCCTGCTGTGCTGTGTTATCTCTCATTGAGTACCCTTTAGGTTTTTCAACACAATCGGCGCGAAAGCGAGTGCTCGCAGTTAGCGTGAAAATGCGTTTGAATTGGGGGGGATAGGAAACCGTTGAGGCATGTTAGGTCATCCTTGTGGCATTTTCGTGATAGCGCTCAAAAGCCAAATATGGCTTGGCTTTTGAGCACAAAGAAAAGGCGCCTTGAAGGCGCCTTTTCCCGTATCTCAATTAAGCTATTCTATCTACATCTAGAGATTGCCGGTGCCATAGCTGGCCAGTTGGGCTGGCGCATCAAGTTGTAGATCCAACTGTTGTCCTGACTCCAACTTTACATTGGCCCCTTTTCTCAGGAGCAGCGAATCAGCAACGCCGAGCGCTCCTCCGATTGCAGCACCCGACCAAGCTCCTCGGCCGACCCCATGACCACCACCGGCAATTGCACCAATGGCGGTGCCAATCAGAGCACCAGATCCAACTCCGATCGCGCCGCGAATGGCCGCCGACTGCACTTTATTCTTTGTGGTTTCACCTTTGATGGCGCCACTGCCGTCGGCGCCCGCTTGTGAGTACTTTCCGACGCTACCCATCAGGTGAGCAGTAATCGGCGTCTCAGCTCCATCGGGCGTACGCAAAGAAGTGAATCGCAAAGTCAGTCCACCCGACTTCGCCAATCGTTTTCCAGCTGCTGAATCAGTAACCTGACCATAAACTATCGATCCTTCCGGAATTGTGCCGTTTTCCAGACTGACAGTTTGGCTTACTCTTCCTTCCACTCGATCTCCCGGTTGGGCAATCTCGCTCGACAAACCGGTAGTCAACCGGATCGGCAAGACCATGCCCTGGGGGACATACACGACGCGGCCTTTCTGCACCGGCGTGGTCTGAGTCGTCGTCGAGTAGGATCCGGATGAGGCACTATCGCCGGTGCCAGTCAAATGAGCGATATAAGTGCTGACACCGGCGGAATCATTCAAAGTGCTCTTGATACCGGACACCCAGCGGCTCGCCAGAACTGCAGGACTCGTGCCGGCCGCTTTAGCACTAGCAGAATCAACAGTAACGACTTGATATCCACCGAGAGTGATTACAGGTAGCCCTTTTACATAGACAATTTTCACAGAGGAAGGACTTCTGTTTTGAGACGCGACCAGTGCGTTATCGAGATTTCTCTGAACGGCATCGGCGCGCTCCTGAACGGTCATCTTGCCGCTGCCAACCGGAATCGTAAAGGCGTTGTGACCGGCCACCCGAATCGCGCTACCGGCAGCTAAACTCGCCAGTGGAGCGATCGTCACCACTTGAGTAAGCGCAATAGCAGCCGCAGCCGTTGCCCTTTTCACATGTTCAATAGAATCTCTGCTCATAAGAACCCCCTTAGGGTCAAAACACAACGTATATACAACGCCGTCACCCGACAGCGATCCAGCACTGGATCTCCGCAAAACTTTAGCACAGCTCTGGAAATCTCAACCAAGTGGATAGACGACGAGCAGTATCCGGAGTTCCCGAATGGTTCCCAAGTCGGTTTTAATCCACTTAATAATTACTAGGTACTAATCTTCGAGCTTGAATCCGACTTTGATAGTAACTTGAAACTCAGCTACTTGCCCTTCCTTAATCAGACCACGCTCTTCAATTACTTCGAACCAGCCC
This sequence comes from uncultured Candidatus Obscuribacterales bacterium, assembly GCA_964607945.1. Taxonomy (GTDB): domain Bacteria; phylum Cyanobacteriota; class Vampirovibrionia; order Obscuribacterales; family Obscuribacteraceae; genus JAGVKB01. Next base: position 1,912 of record CAZSNX010000209.1, on the reverse strand, counting down.
AGGTTGCGAAGTGTTTTCGATGCGCGCTTCACAGCTTCCTGAACCGCATCGGCAAAACTCTTAGTTGAAGTGCCTACGATTTCGGTCATCTTATATGTGCCAGGCATACAAAGCTCCTTTTAGTGAGGCGGCCCAACGCCGCACGAATATTCATTTGCTCAAGCGACAGCTCTCAGAAAGTCGGCATCTCTTGAATACCGAGTAGTCCGAAGCAATTCCGAAACCACCGCAAGCCACGCAATTAGTGATACCACTTCGATACTAGTACATCAGATCACGCTTGCCGCAAAGTTACCGATAAACATTCATCAATAATTACAATTAACATTGGCGGCTAATACTCGACAACCGCCCATGTTCGGCACCAGGCGCAGTTCTGAGGCTGCCAAGAAATTAAAGGGCTCGGGTGATTTGATCGCCCGAGCCCTTCTACTTCACGATTGATTTGGAACTAAACGCCGACTGTCGCCAATGCCGTCGGTCTACCGGTTTGCTGGCCATTGGCATAACGAATGCCTAACGCATCTTGAGCGATGATCAAGCGTTGAATTTCGCGAGTACCCTCATAAATGTTGAGGACTTTTGCATCGCGGAAGTAACGCTCGACCGGATACTCATCAGAGTAGCCATAGCCGCCGAAGATCTGTACAGCGTTGTGAGCGGCGCGGTTTGCTGCTTCTCCGCAGAACAGCTTGGCGATCGAAGTCTCCAGCGTGTTGCGTACACCCTTGTTCTTGAGGTGAGCTGCACGCAAGTAGAGCAAACGCCCGGCTTCACATTCTGCCACCATATCAGCAATCATCGCTTGAACTTGTTGGTGCTCACCGATTGGAACACCAAAAGTCTTGCGCTGCATTGCATACTTGGTGGATTCATCGATACAGCCCTGCACCAAGCCAATTGCACCGGCAGCTACCGAGAATCGACCGTTGTCCAGCGCGGACATCGCTATTTTGAAGCCTTCACCAACCTGCCCGAGCAAGTTCTCTTTCGGAACACGTACTTCGTCGAGGAACAGCTCAGAGGTATCTGATGCGCGCAATCCCAGCTTGCCCTTAATCGAACGAGCAGTGAAGCCTTTCGATTTTGTATCGACAACAAAGCAGGCTATCCCTTTATGACCGAGTGATTTGTCTACTGTCGCAAATACAAGCGCATGAGTCGCGATTGAACCGCAAGAGATCCAAACCTTCTGACCGGACAACAGATAATCATTGCCATCTTTTACGGCGATCGTCTGCTGATTTGCAGCATCAGAGCCAGCTTCCGGCTCGGTCAGACCGTAGCAGCCGATGAATTCGCCGTTGCACATCTTGGGCAGATAATACTTCTTCTGCTCTTCAGTTCCCCAACGCAGAATAGTGAGTGCCACCAGAGAGGTCTGCACCGAAAAGAGAGTACGAGTCGAGGAGCAAATCCGATTTACCTCTTCGGTCATCAAACCGTAGGCGATATAATCGAGTCCAAGTCCGCCGTACTTTTCGGGGATCGGACAACCGAGAAATCCTTCTGCGAAAATCTTCTTAGCAATATCCCAGTCGAATTTGCAGTCTCTGTCGTTCTTCGCTGCAACCGGAGCGATCTCGCGCTCGGCAAACTCTCTCATGTGCTTCCGGATTGCAGTCTGCTCCGGCGTGAATTCGAAATCCATTTTTGTTTCTCCAGAATCTCTACTTAACAGGACTTACATACGAAGGGGCGGGTGAGGCCCGCCCCAAAGGACTATCGACTATTCGGCATTCTTGGCCGGATGATTGTCGATTTGAGCTTTTTGCAGCTTGCCGGAGTAGTCGACATAAATCGCCTTCCACTCGGTGAACTGCTCGATCGCCGTGATACCAGCTTCGCGATGACCATTGCCGGTCTGCTTGATGCCACCAAATGGCAATTGAATCTCTGCTCCGATCGTCGG
>CAZSNX010000208.1:5626-7397 GCA_964607945.1 uncultured Candidatus Obscuribacterales bacterium | reverse complement strand
CGGGCACATAGCAGCTTCCATGGCGGAAGGCCAGCACGTGCGCTATGAACCAGTCGCAATGCCACCGCAATTCTTGACGGAATTCACCTACTTTCAGCATGTGCTTCCGGTTGTAAATAAAGCTGGGACCGAACAAGTTGCTTCCATCAAGCCTTTGCGCGATGAAATCACCGGAGATGAAGGTAGGTAGATCCACCCAACCTTTGTGCGCTTCGTGGCTCTGCCCAGTCTTTGCATCGACAGATTTAATGTCAGTGCAACACAGCCCTGCATCCGGATGCTGCGCCAGTATTTGCATCGATTTCTCGAAGAATCCAGGCAGGACTTCGTCGTTTGCCGAGGCGAAGTAGAGATAATCGCTTTGCGCCAAGTGAAGCGCGCGATTGACACTAAATATGATGCCGCGGTTGGTTTCATTCTTGGTCAAGCGAATAATCGGATAACGCTTCTGGTACGCGCAGATAATCTCGACGCTATTGTCGGTCGAGCCGTCGTCTATAACAATCACTTCGCTGGGCCGAAAGCTCTGCGTGCAGATCGATTCCAGCGCCTGCCCGATTAACCGGGAATCGTTGAAATTCGGCATTATTACAGTGAGAGTTCCGGTGGACATCCAGGTTCGTTTATTCTCTTAGAAGTTAAAGGGTGCAATCGCTGAGCGAACTGACCGGAAAGATCGATGCCAAGCAGTATCGCACAGTTCTTTCCGGTTAGCTTAGCTCAGACCGCACCATTCTCTCAAGTGATGACTGAGGCTTGGCGCCTCAGTTTGAGTCTGTCAATCGAACTAAGAATAGTTAATGATTGGCGTGCCGGCCATACTAGGGACTCGTTTCCCAAATGATGCACTACTGTGGGGCTGGGGCCATGCCCAGCCCGGGAGATGCATGGCATCGCCCCGTTCATTATGGATAGTGAATTTGGAATTGCTGTACTAGCGCGGTCTAGCACTCGCAGTTGAGATGGCGGCGAGCGTCTGTCAACCATTCAGGCTTGACCTGGTTCACAGATCATAGCGCCGGCGGCAGGTGTACCTGAACGTTCTTTCCGGACAGACGTTGCCCGACCTGACTGGCCTTTTGCGGGATTAACCCGATGAAAACATGACTGTCTGGTGGTATCTCATCTGAGCTGTAGATTGGTTTACCCAGGTGTTTCTGACCGATCCGGTTAGGATCCTCATCGACAAAGAAGTCTACTTTGCCATCGAGTGCTGCTAACAACCACGTGGCTGCAATCGATGAGCCGAAAATTCCGAGCCTCTCTACTTTTCTAAGTGAGCGCAATTCCACTGCAACGCGCGCGAGCCAGTCGATTGAGTGCGCTGCCATCAAACTCGGTTCGGATTGCCAGGTCTTGCTCGCAGTACTTTTAGCTGACACTTCCGGAGTCGCCAGAATTGAAATCTCTTTCGGTACCCAATCTGTAGTAGCCACAACAATTCGATATCCACAGTGGACGATCAGCTGTTTGAGCCCATCGAGCGTAAAGTGGCTGCAATGATCCGCAATTACCAGATCAAACGGGTTTTGAGCTGCATCAGGCACTTGGATGAGCAGAAATCCACCGTCGGCTATCTTTTCGGACAATTCGCCGAGAGTTTGAGCTGGTTGCGGAAGGTGCTCCAGTACGTGCGACATTGTGATCAGATCGAACTTCCCGGCAATTGTCCCCACATTACCGCTGCTGAAAGATTCGACTTTGGCGATCGATTCAATCTCGCTTTTATGCTTGTCATCGACTTCGAAACCAACCATTGTCCAATTTGAGT
>CAZSNX010000208.1:0-5616 GCA_964607945.1 uncultured Candidatus Obscuribacterales bacterium | reverse complement strand
CAAGAGCCCACCGTTAGCGCAGCCAAAATCTAAAATTCGACCTTTTGCAGTCAAATTCAAGTATGGACTTGTCATTTCCATCAGCCGAGCAGAACGCGCAACCGGCTGACCGCCGGCGAACACAAACTGCTCGTTGCCGGCGCCTTGTTGATAGATGGAATATTTGCCGTAAATTTGGTCGACTTCACTCTGCCAGTGCTGGTCGGTCGGATTCTGAACGCAGCCGCAGGTAGGGCAGATCCCCAGCAAGCCTCCGGATTGCCACGGACTACAGTCCGAGGTGACTCGGGGCAAGGTCCCGTAGTCATTCACGAGCTGGAGCGCGCCTTGCGTGCAAATGTGGCACTGATGCTCGGCTGCAACTGTTGCCTTATCCGTTGAAGCTGATTGGTCCAACTCGGCGGTGTTGTCGCCTTGAGCGGACTGAGCCTTTCCCGCCTTCTTTAGGTTGGCTGAGGTCAATTTGAATCCCTCGATAGTGATCGCAATCGGACAATTATAGCCTCCGTTCGAATCGGGACTTCGCTTCGCTCGACTGGTCATTTCCCGGTCCGCAACGAATCTGACCGTTTGTTCATGAATCCGAATCGCTGCAGAGACTACAATGACTCGGACTTTTCCGGCTTGGGAAGTCGCTCGGAGCTTCATGCGCCGTCCAGTTGAACTTTTACTTTGTTTTTCAGGTGAGGAAAATGAGCACAGCAGAAAAGTCGAAAGAGCCTCAATATCAAGTTCAGGTGGCGATCAGGGACAGCGAAGGTCTCAGCACGTTGGGGTTGTGCACCAACCAGCTGTGGCGTGACGATCCCCGGCATCTGTTGTTCGTTCTGGCTCGCAGCAAGTTCGTCGCCAAGATGCTTTCCGGGCGTCAAAAGGTGTTGGAAGTCGGTTGTGGTGACGCATTTGGCTCTCGGCTGGTGATGCAGGAAGTTAAAGAGCTGAGCGCGGTCGATTTTGACCAGGTTTTTGTTGATGATGTTAACTCCAGAATGTCGGACCGTTGGAAGTTCAAGTGTTACACGCACGATATGCTGTCCGGTCCGGTCGAAGGGGAGTTCGATGCTGCCTACAGTCTTGATGTAATCGAGCACATAGCGGCCGAGCAGGAAGACATTTTCGTGAAGAATATTGCTGCTTGCTTGAAGCCGCAAGGAGTACTTCTGGTCGGTACTCCGTCGCTCGAGTCGCAAACGTATGCTTCCGAATACAGCAAACAAGGGCACGTCAACTGCAAGGGAGCGAAGGATTGGAAAACGCTGATGGAGAAGTACTTCCATAATGTCTTTATCTTTTCGATGAATGACGAGGTCGTACACACCGGTTTCTATCCGATGGCTCATTACCTGTTTGCGCTGTGCGTGGGCAAGAAATAGTTAGTCTTGACTGCGTACAAGACAATGCCTTTCGCTTCACAAGGAGTGTTGGTAGTCGGAGCCGATAGCGCTGTCGGCTCTGCGCTGCTTGATCGCTTGAGCAATGCTGGCGTTCCTGTGCGCGGCACCAGCCGGCGAATGGCTGTTTCGAAGAACTTTCCAACTTCCACTCAACATTTTCACGATACTCAGCACTTGGATTTGGCATTCCCGGATCTCGCAGATCCGGCCATCTATGCCGATCCGCCTGCAGTTGCCGTGATCTGTGCCGCGATTGCGCAGGTTGAGCTTTGTCGCGATCAGCCGGAACTTACTGCCAGAGTAAATGTCGCCGGGACAAAATCCGTCTGCATGAAGCTTGCCGAGCGTGGCTCCCGCATCGTCTTTCTGTCAACCAGTCAAGTCTTCGATGGCTTGCATCCGTTCATGGCACCGGATGCGGTGGTCAGCCCGTTTTCCGAGTATGGACGCCAAAAGGCTGAGGTGGAGCGATTTCTGGCAGCTTCGTCGATCTCATATACGGTAGTGCGATTAAGCAAGGTGCTAACTGAGAGACCGCCGATTTTACAACGCTGGATAGACGACTTGAAAGCCTCCAAACCGGTAGATGCCTTTACGGACTTGCTTTGGGCGCCGGTTCCCCTTGATTTCGTTACGGCGACTTTGGCTGCCTTAAGTCAATCGAAGCATGTGGGTACATTTCAAGTCTCTGCTAAGCAGGAGTCCAGTTATGCCGAGACCGCCTATCGTGTTGCTCGGGCAATCAATGCTGACCGTTCGCTGGTGCGCGCTGTGACCATGGCGGAAGCGGGAATGACCCTTTATCCGTCAAACCGTCACTGCACCCTGGATGCAAGTAGAGTGGAGAATCTACTAGGCCTGACACCGCCCGATTTATGGGGCTGCATCGATAGCTGTATTGAAAACATCTGCGCCGAGCAGACTTTACCCTAGGAATTGCCAGTTACTTGCAGCTGTAAGATGGAGATTCGGCAGAGCTGGATACCGTCTCGGTCGATGTTGAGCCGTACTGCCGTTGGTTGGTCGGTTGTACGTGTGAGACTTTCACCCACTTAATCTCGAAGTCCTTCTTGAACAACTTGCAGCCGGCTCCAGTCAGCCTCGCTGCTTGGGGCTGATTGGGAATCCGTCCCGCAAGCGTGCTGGCCAATTCCTTGTAATCTCGCGGAATGCGATTGATCAGCAGACCTGACTTTAGATTGGCGGGCGCCATGCGCCATCTGCGGTGACCGTCAGGAAATGCGATCTCCAGGTCGATCTCGGGCAATTGGTAGAGCGGTGGCAGTAATAGTCCTTTGGCTGTTGGAGCAAGCTTCATACAAGCCAGCAGCGGACCGTCCGACTCCGGTATCGGCAGCCATTCGTCCAGCTTGTGTTGGGTCGTTTTGAGATCGCTGTATGCCGCATGCAGCGGCGTGCTTCTCTTCTCCAGTAGGATGAGTTTTTCGGGCGGTCTGGATTCCACAACTGCATAATTTTTCAGCAAGGACTGTGTTGTTAAGGGAGATTCGAGCAGTGGATGGCGATGGTCTATTTCACCCAGGTCTAAATCCAAGTAACGGTTGGAGCCAAAGATGACGAATCGGGGCGCCTCATTACTTTGAAAGTGTTCTGCGCAGAGCTGGTCCAGATATGGCGTGTAAGCCGAGTAGAGCTGCAATACCGGCAGCGGACTCCATTGGAGGTCGTTTACTGGGCAATAGCCAATACAGTTAGGCAAAGTTCCGACCGGCGGATTGCCCGCTTGATGTATGCGAGCGAGCATGGACTCAGGCAACTTGCATTCGGAAGAGTCCTCTCTCGTTTCAATATCCAGAGCTGCTTTCAGCTCGTCTGGATGAATGAGGCGGCTCAGCTTCCTTTGACCTGTGCTTGTATCCAGAGAGCTGAAAAGGGAGTTGCTTGTCTCTCCGGTCATGGAGATTGCCTTTATTCCAACAAGCAAAACTACAGGGACTGACAAGTAGGTAAGAACTGAGTTCTTGAGATTGCGGCAGGCGAGTCCAATCGCCGCCAGCACGCCAGCGAGAAAGGTAAACAGAATCGCCTGGTGAGCATCCTGCCGGACAAAGCTATGCTTATAGCTCAGGAGAATGCCAGGCAAGGCAATCAGGAACAGATAGCCCGCTTGCGATTTATTGAACAAGAGAAACAGCGTTGCAGCCGCAAATGCAACGATCAAGCTCAACGCTGCGGTCAGCGAGCTGTTCTGATCGACAATTCCCATGGTTGTACTGTAGCCGCTGGCTAGCTCCATTGAGCCGCGAATCCACGACAGAACATTTGCAGCCGACTGGAAGTAGATTGCGCACAGCAGCGAAAAGGTAAGTGTAACGGATGCGGCGGTGGCTAATATGGACCGTGTTGCTTGGGCTGCGAACTCCAGGCGCCAGCAAGCGGCAGCCAGAAGTACGCTCACCAATGCGCTTAGACCAAGATTGAACTTCATCAGGATCAGCAGCGCGGCAAGAGTTCCGGCCGTGCAGCCAGAGAGCATCTCCGGCCGCTTGAGTTTCAGCGGCAGAAAGCTGAGCAGCAAAATGATAATGAGCAAGTGATAGTCAGCCGATATGTGCAGCGAGTAGGCGACTGCGAAACAAAGCACGAACAGGAAAAACTGCAGCTTTCGCTCTGAGCTAATCAGATAAGCGGCTAAAGTAGCAGTCCAAATTGCCATGATGGAAACAAACAGCAAACGGCTGTCTATCATGTTGTGCAGCCAGTTTCTGGGCTCCAGCAAATAACCCAGCGGTCCGTAAGTAAAGACGACGTCCTTTCCGAAAGTCTGGCCGGAATGGGCCAGTAAATTCAAGGCAAAACACCAGCCGTCATCCAGCATTGGCGGATGAAGCGCCTGAAATTTTGCAGGGACTGTGAGCAAAACAAGATAAAGCAGCGCGAGCGCTGCCGACGCAAAGATGAGAGTTCGTTTTGGCGTAAATTGCAAAATTGGACGAAAGTAGCTCCGTGCGCGGAGTATGAGCCGCTATGAACCTTACGCGCTGGCAAATTTTACCCTTCAACAATAACTCCGCGCGAATGAGACTTGTTTCACTATTAAGCTCAATTGGCTAGATAAAATCTATTGAGCTTTCGTTACTGGAGACTAAGTGAGAATGGCACAGCTGAAAGGCACACGAGTTTTAATAACCGGTGGAGCGGGATTGGTTGGTTCGCACATAGCCGATCAGCTTGTCGCTGAAGGCGTTAAGGAGATTGTCATACTCGACAATTTCACCAGGGGCCGGGCCGAGAATCTCGCTGGCCCATTTCCCGATGGTGTCTTGAAGGTCGTCAACGGTGACATCCGAGACGCCGCTCTTGTCCGTGAGTTGACTGAAGGCATAGACCTTGTGTTTCACCAGGCCGCTATTCGCATCACTCATTGTGCGGAAGACCCAAGGCTGGCATTGGACATCATGTGCACGGGCACGTTCAACGTGCTCGAGGCCTGCGTTGCCGAAAAGGTAAAGCGAGTCGTTGCAGCCTCGTCTGCTTCAGTCTATGGAATGGCAGAGTCTTTCCCGACCGAAGAGGCGCATCATCCGTACAACAACCGCACCATCTATGGTGCAGCTAAAACCTTTAACGAAGGCTTGCTCAGAAGTTTTAACGAGATGTATGGACTGGATTACATAGCCTTGCGGTATTTTAATATTTATGGACCGCGGATGGACACGATTGGAGTCTATACCGAAGTATTGATTCGCTGGATGGAGCGCATCGTTGCCGGCCAGTCCCCGATAATCATGGGAGACGGCAGTCAAACCATGGACTTCATCTACATCGAAGACATTGCCAGATCCAACATACTGGCTGCGAAGTCGGATGCCACCGACATCTGTCTTAACATTGCCAGCGGTGAGGAAACCAGTCTCTTGCAGCTGGCTCACGCACTGCTGAAAGTGATGAACTCCGACCTGTCTATCGAGTTTCAACCTGAACGTAAGGTTAATTCGGTACGAAAGCGGCTCGCTGGAACCTCGCTTGCCGAAGAGTCGATTGGCTTCAAGTCCCAAGTCGGGCTGGAGGTAGGGTTGAGGCGCCTGGTTGACTGGTGGCAGAAGCAACGAGTCACCGACAAACAGATGGCCCGAGTGCAGTAGCTGTCTCGCGCCAGTCTGATCGAATTCTAATCAGAGTCTTCGCCGAGAAATTTAGTCGCGCTTTTCGAAGCAGCGACTGAGTGCTTGAAGTGATGTGACGCACCGCCTGCCAGAGG
>CAZSNX010000207.1:3799-7400 GCA_964607945.1 uncultured Candidatus Obscuribacterales bacterium | reverse complement strand
AAGAGCGGACGCTCAAAAAACCAAATGACTATCACAAGTGGATGTATGCCTACAGAGAAATGCACGACCGCTTGAGAAACATCGGCAAACCGACGATCGCACGTTTGAATGGCATGGTGGTTGGCGGTGGAAATGAACTGAACATGGCCTGCGATCTGGCCATCGCAGCAGACCATGTGACGATCAGACAAGTTGGCGCCGCCCGCGGTAGTGTCGCCGCCGGCGGTGCCACTCAGTGGCTGCCGTTAATCATCGGCGACCGCCGTGCACGCGAAATGCTGCTGCTCTGTGAGCCGATCGACGCATACACAGCTCTGGACTGGGGATTGGTCAATCAAGTGGTGCCGGCAGCCATGCTGGATCAAGCTGTAGCCGAACTCGCCGAGAAGCTCTATAACAAGCTTCCGGAGTGCTCGCGTTATACCAAACAACAGCTCAACTTCTGGCGTGATTTCTCGTGGTCGATGACAATCGGTCATGCCAGGGATTGGCTTACCTTGCACGCCGGAGCCTCAGAAACCGCCGAGGGCTTGCGCTCATTTCGGCGCAAGGCGGAGATGCCTTACGAGAAGATTCGCAACAAGGCCAAGGCACCGGCCGATCAGTTCGGAGCCTCGATCGATCTTCGCGAATGTGATGCCTGTAAATCGAGTCAACCGACCACATTTTCATTCTGCGGCAATTGCGGACAAAAATTAAGCTAGAAACAGGAGAGAAGGAATGATGACCCTGACCAATCAAAATATTCTGGTAGAGACCGACGAACAAATCGGCATCGTTAGGTTGAACCGGCCAAAAGTTTTGAACGCCCTCAATCATGAGCTCATGGACGAGCTTGTGACAGCATTGGAAGCATTCGATCGCGACGAGAAGGTGAGAGTAATCATCTTGACCGGCAGCGAACGAGCTTTCGCCGCCGGCGCTGACATCAAAGAGATGTCGGACGAAACCACCGTCAGCATCATGTTGAAGGATCGCTTCGCCACCTGGGATCGCATTCGCAGCATAAAGAAGCCGATTATTGCAGCCGTCAGCGGCTTCGCGCTCGGCGGCGGATGCGAACTGGTCATGAACTGCGACATCATAGTCGCTTCCGAAACTGCTCAGTTCGGTCAGCCGGAGATTAATATCGGAGTTATCCCCGGCGCTGGCGGAACGCAGCGTTTAACCCGTGTGATTGGCAAACACAAGGCGATGGAGTTGATCTTGACCGGCAGACCGATCACCGCTTTCGAAGCACAGGCGTTAGGGTTGGTCAACAAAGTGGCACCAGTGGAACTTTACCTCGATACCGCTAAGGAGATGGCCAGAGAAATAGCCAAGAAATCGCCAATCGCAGTCCGCTTAGCCAAAGAAGCTGTACTCAAGACATTTGACACTTCAATCTCTGAAGGTCTGCAATTCGAGCGAAAGAATTTCTACATGCTCTTCGCCTCTGAAGATCAAAAAGAAGGGATGCGCGCCTTCCTCGAAAAGAGGCCGGCCAGCTTCACAGGTCGCTAGACATCCTTTTGGGATCGGAGTCGAGTTGCTCCGTGTGACCTGGCGTTTCAGGGTTGAAATTTAAAGGTAGTTTGGAGATATCAATCACAATGAGCGAAGAAAACATATTACTGGTCGAGCAAAAGGGCGCCGTTCAGATTATTACTTTGAACCGGCCGGACAAACTCAATTCCTTCAATGACGAGCTAACCTTTAAGCTGCAAGATGCACTGAAAGAAGCGGAAAGGCACGAAGGTACCCGCGCGATTATCATCACCGGGGCCGGTCGCGGCTTTTGTGCCGGACAGGATCTGCAAAGTCGAGCCGTCAGCGCAGATGGTGCACAGCGTCCGTCCCTGGGCGACTCGATTCGTCGCCGCTACAATCCGATCATAATTCGGATTCGTCGCATGGAAAAGCCAGTGATTGCAGCCATTAACGGCGTCGCTGCCGGAGCCGGTGCAAGCGTAACCTTTGCCTGCGATTACCGGATAGTAGCCGAAGGTGTAAGCTTTATCCAATCATTCACCAAAGTCGGTTTGATTCCTGATTCAGGTTCGACCTTCTTCCTGCCCAGACTAATCGGCTTGACCAAAGCACTCGAGTTGATGTACAGCGCAGAAAAACTCGAAGCGGCCGAGGCGTTGAAACTGGGTCTGATCAACAAGATCGTCTCGCCGGATCATTTGATGAAGGAAGCTCTCGAACTCGCCACTAAATTGTCGATCGGTCCGACGAAGGCATTCGGATTGACTAAACGAGCCGTCAATCGAGCAGTATTTCCTGATCTCGAAGAGCTGCTGGATTATGAAGCAAGCCTTCAGGAGATCGCCGGAAGAAGCGATGATTTCCAGGAAGGTGTGAGGGCATTTGTCGAGAAGCGGCAACCGTCCTATTCCGGCAAGTAGACCAGGAGGCGATGTGAAATCTCGCCTCCCCTTTGAGGAGAGGAACATGACTGGTATCAGCACCGACTCCCGCATCAAAGTCGAGCAGCCGGACAAAGGTCGGCTGGATGAAGTTGGCGTGGAGTCGTGGCCTATATGGACGAAAGAACCTTCGACCTTCGACTGGCACTATGACTCGACGGAAACCTGTTACTTCCTGGAAGGCGAGGTAATAGTCCAAACAGACAAGGGTGAAGTAGCTGTCGGCAAAGGCGACCTTGTCACATTCGAAAAGGGATTGAACTGCCGCTGGCAAGTGAATCTGGCGGTTCGCAAGCATTATCGTTTTGAATAGCATTGAGGTTGTAATGAAAAGTATTCACAGTTTGCTCGCTCTTGCTCTTGTCCAGACTTTTGCCATGCCGGGCGCCATCGCCGAGCAAGAGCAAGGCAAAGCAGCCGAGTCAGCACCGGCAGCCGGCACCACTCGGCAGCAAGAGACCACCAATCAATGGGAAAGACTTCTGCAGGACGCTTTATCCGCATCAGATAAAGGTGAATACGCTCAAGCCAAATCGGTTTTGCTCAAGGCGCTGGCGGAAGCCGAAAAACGAGGTCCGCAGGATCCGGCTGTGGCGATCACCTTAAACTCAATCGGCGCGATGGACATGAGGCTCGGTCAAATGTCCGATGCGCAGAAGAACGTCGAGAAGGCAGTCGCAATCGCTAAAGAATTGTCCGGGGATAATAGCGAAGTCTCTTACTCCGCTATGACCAACCTCGCAGAGATTTATATTCACCAAGGGAAATTGGGTGATGCAGAGCCGCTATTGAAAGAAGCGCTGAAGATGGAGGAGTCGGCCAAAGAGCCTGACACCATGATGCTGGGAAAAACGCTTAACGACCTGGCAACACTTTACCTCTATCAGAAAAACTTGAAAGGAGCGGAAGAAGCCTATCGAAAAGCGATTACATTCGCAGATAAAACCGACGACCTCGAGTTTAAGACTTTATCCTTGAGCAATCTGGCGGTGGCATTGCTCGCCCAAGGAAAGGCGGCAGAAGCTGAACCGCTCGCGAAGCAAGCGGTTACTTTGCGAGAATCAAATTCCGGGGCTAATCATCCCGCACTTGCTCTGGTCTTAAACACTTTGGGAAACTGCCAGGCCAGCCAAGGCAAGCTGATCGATTCCGAACCGGTGCTCAAACGTGCAATTGAAATTCAGCGTACA
>CAZSNX010000207.1:0-3789 GCA_964607945.1 uncultured Candidatus Obscuribacterales bacterium | reverse complement strand
CCCGACAAATCACCCGCATCTTTTGGTGTTTTTGAAGGACTACTCGAGAATACTCAAGGCTCAAAAGAAAATGAACGAGGCTGAAGCTGTCGACAAAGAGATTGCGACAATCTCCAAAGATGCATCGAAGTAACGATTTTCGAAATGGCTTATAAAATTGGAATTCTGCAGGACTGCTGGCGAAGTAAGTACATTAATTAACTGAAGAAACTTGAGCACCGACTTTTGAAAGTCTAGCTGGATAAGCACTTTAGCCTTACCGGCGATTCGAAAAGGTAGAAGTATTCAGTGGCAGCCACTCGCCGGATTGTCGACATTGAGGTACACTCGAATTGACAAGAGATGGGGGATGCGGCACATTGCCTTAGCAATTGTGTTCAGACTTAACAATTTAGATTGTGTCTCCACGATTGCAACGGCCCGTCGCTGAATAAGGTCGATGCGCAGTCAAAGTTTTTTAGAGATGCGTCGCCGAAACGCTCTTACGATCGTTTCGATAGTTCGGGGCGAGCGTGAGATCAGCCGAGCCGAGCTTGCCCGAGAAGCAAATCTGTCACCAGCAACGGTATCGAATATAGTAGATGAATTGCTGGAAGCGGGAGTACTAATTGAAACCGGCTCCAAGTCATCAGCCTCACAAAGGGGACGGCGGCCAATCGGTTTGATTTTTAATCCGACCTTTGCATTTGCTGCCGGTATGAGCCTGGACTCCACTAAATTGAAGGTCGTCATCTGCGACTTGGACGGTAATCTCATCGCCGAGTCGGCCAGCGACTGCAACTTGCACACCGGTTACGACTACCTGGCTGCGACAGTCCTGGAATCACTGAAAGAGATCGCCAAGAAAGCCTCCATTCCGGTGAGAAAGGTTTGTGCGCTAGGTATCGCATTGCCCAGCAGCCTTGAACGTAGCACATCATCGAAACTCCATCCGGTAGGAAAGCAGAACGGTGGAATTCAGCAAGTTGAACTCTGGGCCAGGCTTCAAAAGAAATTGAAGCGCGCGATCGTCTTGGATTCGCACGTAAATATGTCTGCGATTGCAGAGAGCTCTGCTGGTGTTGAGCGCCAATCAGATGCCGTAATGGTAGTTCGCCTCGGTCATGTTGTGCATTCAGCATTGGTGGTGCACGGACAATTGCTCGCTGGCAACTCAGGTCTAGCCGGAGAACTTGGGCATCTTCCTTCGCCGGGAAATCGCCGCAACTGCGAATGCGGCAACATCGGATGCATCAACACAATCGCCACGCCGGGAGCGCTTTTGAGAATCTGCCAAGATCGTGGAGCGCGTGTCAAAGAGCTCGACGACATTATTTCGGAAGCTGAGAAGGGCAACCGAGCCTGCCGCGACACCTTGACGGAAGCCGCCGCCTCGGTCGGCTTTGGCATTGCAGCCGCCATCAACATCCTGGCACCACAACAGATCATTATTTCCGGACCACTGGTAGAAGCAAAAGAGATCTTTCTGATACCCCTGTACTCGGCAATCAGGCAGCACGCTGTCAAATCAAACTTTCAAAACTGTACCGTGACCACTAGCGAGTTAAAGCAGCTTGCAGAGCCACTTGGTGCAGCATTAAAGGCACTTTCGACGGAGCCCCGCTTACTGCTTTTCGGAACACCGTCCGAGATGTCTCCTGAAGAGGAAGAAGAAAGATACGGGTTGGGATGAAGAAAGGCAGAGAGCATCAAAACAAGACTGATAGTCTCTTCGAATCATTTCAGAATCTCGCCGAGGCTATTCCCAATATGGTCTGGACTTGCAGCCCCGACGGGAGAACAGACTATCTCAACCATGCCTGGTTTGAATTTACCGGCACCAGCAAAAGCGACAATCTGGGACTCGGCTGGTCTGACATGCTTCATCCCGACGATCGCGAAAAGACGCTGGCCCTGTGGCACGCCGCCGTTGCCGGTCAAACAGAGACTTACGAGATTGAGCATCGCTTCAAGGATGCAAATGGGCTTTTTCGCTGGTTCAAATCACGCGGGCTGGCAGTCAGAGACCAAAATGGTGCGGTAGTGAAATGGTTCGGAACAAGCACCGACATTCACGAAGAGAGAACACGACATCTGGACGCAGAAGCGGAAAAGAGCAAGCTCGCCCAGGAAATTGAAGCCCGCATCAGCCTGCAACAGTTTCGAGAGGATGTTCTGGCGCACCTTTCACACGACCTTAGAAATTGTCTGCTTGGACAAAAACGTGTGCTGGAGCATGTTGTTTCCATGATCGAAGACGATCAGACCAAAGAGATTCTGGAATGTCTAAGACAAAGCGGAGAGACGGCGCTTACCACCGTTTCCAAACTGATAGACGTGAACAAGTATGCGTTGGCAGGGCAATCACTCATTACAGAGCGATTGAACGTGGCCAATTTGATCGAGCAGTGCATGGACAGTGTCAGAGCATTGGCAGTCAACTCGGGACTGAGATTGCATGCGGAGATCGAAGACGATACTATCGAAGTTGAAGGCAATGTGGAAGCCCTGCGTCGCCTGCTTTTGAATCTGCTGCACAATGCCATTCAATTCACCCCGGATGGCGGAAAGATCACCGTTGTCTTGCAGCGTCTCGATGAAAACCTGCGTCTGGTTGTAACTGACACCGGCATCGGCATTGCGGCCGAAGATCAAGATAATCTGTTTTCTCGATTCTGGAAGGGTGATATGGGAAGACAGTACAGCATCGGCAAGGGATTCGGGCTTTATCTCTGCCGGCAGATCAGCGAAGCACACTGCGGGCAGATTAGCTGTAAGAGCGCACTGCAAGCGGGCACGAGTTTCGAAGTTCTGCTGCCGGCAGTCTCATTACAGTAGCTTGCCGATTTTATGCTCGTTCAAAAGGGATTTTCAGTTGGTGGCGGCGGCGCGCTGAGCTCTTCAAACGCCTTGCGTTTGGCTGCTTCAGCCTCCTCTGCCTGCTGCCTCATGTAAGGAGTCGGTTTAGCACTGGATACCGGCTCTTGCGGATGCAGTTTTTGCTCGAGCGCTTCGAGCCGATCTTTGACATTGCCAACTTTCTCATCGCGAGGCGCCAACCGAACGAACTGTTTGTACTCTGCAATTGCCGAACTAATATGACTTTCGGAATCAAACAACATGGCAAGATTGAGATGCGCGACCGGATTGGATGGGTTGAGCGACAAACATTCCCGCCAGCGACGCATGGCCCCTTCATGGTCGCCCTTAGCCAGTAAACACAATCCCATGTCGTTGTAGATCTTCTGCTGATCGTCCTTCGTCAACTTGATTGTCTCACTGTTTAGGATGGTCTGAAGCTGCGAATATGCCGAGCCCCAATCCTTTAGTTTGATGAAGCATTCAGCGTAATTCATCCATGCTTCCAAGTACGTCCACGGACCGGTTCCTAAAGCATCACGGTACGAGCCGAGCGCCTCACGATACTTCCCTTCCTTTTCCCAGAGCTTACCGAGCGCGTTATGAGCCCTTGGTCCCGGTCCCATAAACTGACCGAGAGCGGTGTAAAACTCATTTCTCGCTTCGTCGTCGTGATCGGTCTCCATGTAGAGATAACCGAGCTCGATATGGCCGTCCGGAGTAGGGCCCATTACTTGCTCGATGTGCTGCTTGAACGCTTCTATTCCTTTTGCGTTTTCCTTTTTAAGCTTATAGCATTCTCCCAACCAAAAATAAGCCCAGGGATTGTAGCCGTTCCGGGCAAAATAAATCGCTTGCAGATAAGAATCAATCGCACCATCGATATTGCCTTCCTTGAACCGCTTCATGCCAATATCGAAATTCTCTTGGGCCGAACCCGACGTGTTTTTC
>CAZSNX010000206.1:3180-7438 GCA_964607945.1 uncultured Candidatus Obscuribacterales bacterium | reverse complement strand
TTGATCTGAGTGAGAACATCCGGAGTGGAGTTGATCAAATGCCACTCTAGTCCATCTGCGCTGACTGCCAAAGAGGCATGCAGCCGTGTTTCATTGGGCTGAGTACTGTCTCGTGCATGCCGACACAGAGCGCATGCGCAGTTCCATTGCGGGTAACCACCTCCGGCAGCTGAGCCGAGAACGCGCAAATACAACCAGTGTTACCTCTTCAAAACGTACGCCGTCACTTCGGCGCAGACGTCGATGATTTCATATGCTGGTTTTTCCCACATCGAGAGTAATTCTCCGTATCTATCCGCCGTGGAAGTCGACCTCACAATACAATGCTTCTTCCTGAGGATCGTTTTCTAAGTAGATCGGTATGATGTCACGCACTTGATTGTTACCGCAACTGGGGCAACGCAGCTCACCTTTTTTAATTGAGAATTCGGCATCGCACCAAACACATAAATATCGTGCACCGGATACTAGAGTCTGCTCACTCTCGGGTAATTTTGCTTTCATTGCGCAACACTCCCGTGGTAGTCGAACCAGTAGACCTGAACGGTCTAACTGATTCTGTTTTCATAATCGCACTGCTTCACCAGTCTGTCTAGCCCCGCTTAGGTTCGACAAATCGAGCGTTTTCTTGCAAGTTATCTGCCGGTTTAGTCCTTCGCTGCGCCGGGCATCAATCTATAGCGGCTGTAAGCCCGAACGACCTGATTGGCAACTGGCCGAGAGGAGACAAAATGTCCAGTTTCGTGCATGTTATTTGCGACTATGCGCCGGGAGATCTAGCCTGGGCGGAGGTGATGGCGGCGCTGAGCGCCCAGTTGCCGCACGACGTCCGATTTCACTTAACCTCAGTCGGTTCGTTTGAGACGATTGCCCAGGGATTCGTTTTAGCACAGCTGGGGCTGGCTGATGTCGATCTTCGTCCGGATAACATGACTATCTTCGCAAATTGCGCGCCTCGCAAGGACAGGCGTGCCGCTCGCGCAAATAATGAGGGAGAGGGGCTCCTATACGGCAAGCTCAAGAACGGTGTGAAGGTAGTAGCGGTTAACAGCGGTTATTCTCTGGCATTTGTCCGGGATGAAATAGCAGAGTTGTGGGCGGTTCGTGTGAAGGACGATGGCTCGCAGTTTCGATCTCGAGACTACTTTCCTGAAATTGTGGGCAAGACGGTTGCGGAGGAGTTCTCATTCAGGCTCGGAAAGCTTGATGCTGCCGCGGTAGTTCCGGATATTCCGTCCGAAGTAATCGGTTACATCGACTCATTTGGCAACCTCAAAACGACTATTCGAGCGGGCGATGAGCGCTTTGCCGCTCTAAACTCCGGCGAGCGCATCCGGGCGATTATCGGTGGAACCATCAGAACTGCGACAGTCGCGACTGGCAGCTTCAATGTTATGGAGGGAGATCTTGCGTTCGCTCCAGGCAGTTCCGGGCACAACAAGCGTTACTGGGAATTTTTTCAAAGAGGCGGGTCTGCGTGGGCTGACTTCGGTAAGCCGCCTATCGGCTCAAAGATCATTATTGAGCGTACCTAGATTCCTCCAGTGTTGACTTTCTCTTTTTAGACTGAGCTCTGGAAGCGCGGATAATTTAGACCCCGGAAAACCGGGGGGTGATTGAACTTCCAGCGTTGTTGCTGAGTATAATCGGGTTGCTGCTACCCGAGATACTTCATCATCCCCGCCGTGCGGGAATGCAGGTAGGCATGGCTCGAAACCAGCTCGATATTGAAAGAGATCTGCCCGTCAATAACCGAGGGACTGAAGGTCCTGATTCTGACCAAGCTTTGATTTCCGCACTCTGGGAATCAAGAGGAACCGCCCGCCAGTCGAGCGGCACAGAGCCTCGCCGCCTAGAGTCCATAGATGTAGGACCGGCACAGAGTTCATCCCGACTGGCCAGCAGGGCGGCAGCATTGATCGAGCAAGAAAGAGAAGCGACTCAGCTGCAACTGATCGATATCGCTAAAGCGAAAATGCCCTGGTGGATGCAAGTGGACTTTCGTCAGGCTATCGAAGGGCTCGAACAAAGATCCCAAACGCAGCCTATCTCAGCACAACAGCGCACTGATTTGTACAAGCAGGTCATGCGTCTCCTAACATGCGCACCGGCTTACACTTCAAGCAATGGCGTTGGTTGGGACATCGTGCTGGCGAAGCAAGTAATGAACTATGCGGCAGAACCAAACAAAGTCGATCAGGGAAATCATCTCACGTGCGGTGCCGCGGCGCTCGAATCAGAGATGTATAGGCGGGATCCTGCCGATGCTGCGCGGGTAGTCGCGGACGTCTATCTGACAAAGCAGTTTAAGCCAGAAGGGCGATCTTCTCCGATTGTTCCACATCAGAGTGTGCTGGCGCCTGATTCAGAGTCCAATCGCATCACGCCGCACGATGGTCAACGCAGCTATGCGAGCCAATTGTTTCAGGGAACTGCTATTTCAGTCGTCTATCCTGGCTACAGGCAAATCTGGAGACACAACCAAAATAATTTTGGTGCACCGCAAACTTTCGACGAAGTAATTGCCTGGCAACGAAAGACGAAGGATGGGCTCAAAACCGGCTACAACGATTTTGACGGATTGTTTCCAGGGCAGATACAAGAGATGAATCGCGCAATTACTGGAAATCGCAATCCGTTGACAGTAATTGAGCGACGTGACGTAAACATCTTCGACGGTATGGAGCATGTTGCTACTGAAGCCGAGTTTAGAGATCTGTTGAACGAGCTTAAGAGTAAGCATGAACTTCCTGCCATTGCGTTTGTGGACAGTAATCATGAGCCTTTCTGGACCGATGGTCATTACGGTCAAAGGAGACGGAAGGGAGGCAGGCACTTTGTCTGTCTCAATGAATTCGAAAGTGGCGCACCGGATTTAGTGGCGGTTAACAATCAGTGGGGGCAGCTGTCCGATCACGGAAGGATTCCATCGCAGGAATTGTTTCTTTCGCTTGCTTCTTCAAGATCTTCAAAGTATCTGGCGGAGTTGAAGCTAGCTGTCGACTCCAACACTAGCAATGGTGTTGTCGATACGGTTCTGGAGTTTGAACTATTGAGACGACAACGGGAGGCAGGAACGATTACAGGCGATCAATTCTCGACCAGACTGGAAACAGTGTTGAATGATCATAAAGAGCGGGTCAAGAAGGGTGAGGTGCCTGACGAGGAGCAAATTCGAGTGGCTAACTCATTGCAAGAAACACTCAATTTCGAGAATTACACAAACATCGATGAAATAAGCAAAAAGGTAATCGATCTCAGCAAACATCCCTGGTCTAGCAAGATAGATACTAGTAAGTCCATAAGGGAGCTTTTGGGTGAATCTCCTTCAAGAAAGTGGCCGGAGTCGTTCAACAAACAACAAGCGAAGGGAAAGTAGCAGAAGGCAATCTAGTTGTATAATCGGCGCTGCATGTTGGTTGAAGGAGCGCAAAAGTGAGAGGATTATTCATTTTCCTGCTGACCCTGGGGATTTCATTGACGGCTGCCTCTGTTGAGGCTGCTCCCCCAAAGCAAAGCCTGGCGGTAACCTCCACTGCGAAGGCTAAGAAGCCGATTGCACCGGTGGCCACTCCTGTGATTCCTACTCGTGTTGCTGTGCTGCGATTCAAGGGACCGCTGGTTTGGCACATCGATGCTGACGATATCTGGCAGCTGAAAAATAAGAGATCCGAACCAACGCAAGGTGAATTGTCCAAGGTTCCGGATGCTTTGCAGAAGGCGCTTGTACAGCGGTTGATTGGGCGGCTTGGCGGTCTGGTTGTTCCGGAAGATGAGTTGCAGAAGTTTCAAAGCACAGCGCAGTTGAGTGTCAACCCGGCAGACCAGTATGCACAGATGTCGAGCAAGCTTGGCGTCCGTTATTGCTTAACCGGAGTCATTGAAAAGCTATCGTTTAATGGTAATACGGTGCTTCCAGATAAGTACGACCTGATAGTTTCAACCCGACTGGTAGAGACTTCCACCGGACTGCCGGCTTGGTCATCCGACAGCCAGAAGTATCATTTCGAGGTCTATACGGATCAAACCGGTAAGGATGTTGCAGCTGTGTTTGTCGACAAACAGGTTCCTGATATTGCAGAGGCAACTGCCAGCGGCGTTGCCGCCGCACTTGGTAGATGAGCACCGCCCGAGCAGCCTGCTGAACGCGTTGCCAGGTTTAGAGAGATGCTTTCAGCGAGTTGCGCTTGTTATTGCTGCGGTTGGCTTCTGTGTATCTATCAGCGTTTTGCTCGACAGTCGGTCTTGCTTTTGCTTT
>CAZSNX010000206.1:0-3170 GCA_964607945.1 uncultured Candidatus Obscuribacterales bacterium | reverse complement strand
TTTGGTGCGGCGAACTACGTCAATGGATGCCGCGGTTCTGATTAGCTTGTCCAACACTCGTTTGTCTTGACAGGCTGTGGAGTGAGCAAAACCGGATAAATGAGCCGAGCCGCCAATCAAAGTCACGATTGAGAAATCTCCAGTCGTAACGTGGAGGCGATCGTTTACTAGATGTGTTCTCAGGTCGCGCCTTCCGATACTGTCGGATATCTCCAGATCTTCGCTTGTCGGCGCGTGGTCTGTCACGATTAGCTCTTGTCCGGCGCTGAGATCTACCTTATTCTTGCCGGCGACTACAACTATTTCGCCAACTCCGCTGCAAGACCGAATACTGGACCGGCCCTCTTCGCAATCTACCTGCAGGAGTGATCCGCGTTTGGCATGAACCTTACAGAGATCGGTGGTAATTACAGTAGATTCCGCAACTGCAAGGAATACCGTACCCATTTTGAGATGAAGAGATCCATCGGCAGCCCGCTTGAATTTCGCACCAGTCTCAAATAGGGCACGCAGCGCTCGATTAGGAGTGGTGGCAGTTGCGAATGAGAGCTCGCTTGGATGATCGATTGACTCCAGATATTCCGGTTCTGTAAGCGCATCAGCATCGGGGGCTGCTGGTTCTATGTAAGCGATCGGCTTGAAGCTGAAGGTGGTGAATGTTCCCTGATTGATGGTGACTGATGCACCGGTGCCCACAGCATCAAACTCCATCGCTCCCTTGGTTAAGGTCAAGACGGATGGTGTGCCGTTGCCGTTCAGATTGATAGCTCCAGTGCCCTGGACATTGCGAACGATCGAGCCGCCGGAGTTACCGGCGAATGAAACGCCGATTCCCAGCGAGTCAACTGGCGGATTTGGCTTCGGTGGTGAATTCAGTACATTTTGAATCTGCGGGCTAGTGGTGCCAGAACCGAGCTCGATGCCACCGCCCACGCTATTGCTGGCATTTGTGCCCATTGCTCTTGCGATAAAAGTATTGCCGCTGGATGCGGCATTAAGTTGACTGATCGTTTTCTGGGTCATCAATATTACGTTGCCACCATTAGCCTTCATAACTGTTGTGGTAGCAGGAAGTGCTGCTGAGCTGTCGAGGACGATGTTGCCGCTTGATGTGATGTTTACGTCACCGGCGTTTGAGGTGAAGGTTACGCCCTGTCCGACGGAGATTCCGCCAGTCGTCTGCGCCGATACCACCAGTGAGCCGGCCTTCAAAACATTTGCCGGATTGACTATTCCGGTGCCGGAATCTGCTCCCGATAACGAACCGGCAGATAATTGGGCGCCGGCTCCAAAGGTCATCACTGCAGTTCCACCAGATTGAGTAAGCGTCAATGTTGTTCCACCGGCCAAGTTTGCTCCATTTCCGACCGTCAAGCTGTTGTTGGCTGTTAGGGATGCGGTTGTTCCGGATGTTAGCGATCCGCCAAATGCGATTACTGGGCTGCCGATTGAAACTGTTGTTAAGGCGTTGATGGAGGAGCCGGCTGCGGTTGTGAGCTGTTGATTCGAACTCAAAGTGATAGCACCGGCTGAACCGTTCAAAGTACTTGCGTTAACGGTTCCCAAAGAGCCAATGTTTATCTGATTGTTTGCATTGAGTTGGACATTGCCGCCTTGAGCGGTGACATTTGCGATGTGAGTGCCGTCGCCGATTGTGATGCTAGCGCCTGTAGTGTTAGCAGTTATCTGAACGTTTCCACCGATGGACGTAATGGTTCTAGTTGTTACCGGTTGGAACAGCACTCCGCCGTTGCCATTAGCCGTAATCGAGACATTGCCCTGGGTCTTGATGGCATTAGGCAGAATGTTGCCGAATGGGGGAGCTGCACCAAAGAACGACCCGGCGGCTATGTCGCCGGCAATTGATATAGTTGATGTCGAGCTGTTTGCCGTGAGCTGAACGCCGGTGGCACCGTTGAGAGCACTGCTCGCACCGAGAGTCAAGTTGTTCGGTGACTGCAGGTTGATCGAGCTATTTGTAGATGTCACGGTCGCTCCATCATTGACAAGGAGATTACCGGTCGAAGCGCTCATTTGGAATTGATTGGCTGCCGTCACGACAGCATTAGTTCCGATTGTTACTCCTGCTTGTCCCTGCAGGTTCATGCTGTTTCCAGAGGAAAGAGTGGCACCGTTGAAGGTAAACAATCCACTGTTAACAGTGACATTTACCTGTCCCAAACCAGCGACTACGGAACCGGCGCCGAAGGTGAGCGGATTGGGAGAGGTGAATTGGACGTTGCCGTTGCTGTTGTTGAGAGTACTTGCTCTGAAGGTGCCGGTCAGGGTGGAAGTGGCAGCGACCGCTCCTTGCGAGGACAGGCTGAACTGAACGTTGCCACCGTTAGCGGTGAATGTTGTGCCAGCCGGTATCTGGAGACCGAGATTGGTGACGACAGCATTTACTTGGATATTGTTGCCGTTGGAAGTGACGGTGGCAGAACCATTGAAGATGAGACCGCCGGAGCCGCTGGCATTGATATTGACGTTGCCCTGCTTGTTGATTTGCGCCTGGGTGAGAGGTCCGAAAGCCGGGCTGCCGACTAGAGAACCGGCAGTCAATTGGACGCCGCTGTTGATGGTTATCGAGTTGCCGGTGCCGTTGGAGTTGAGATTCAAGTTGTCGCTGCCGGCTGACAGAGCGGCGGAGGCACCAAGAGTGATGCTGCCGTTGGTTTGAAGCTGGAGCTGACCGCCGGCGGTCAGAGTGGTCGGGTTAGCCAGGGAGCTGTTAATGGTGATCGGACCGTTGTTGACGCTCAACTGCATCTGGGTGCCGGAGGTAACAGTAGTATTGGCGGCACCGGTGCCGATGGTCATGCCAGTTTGAGCCTGGAGGCTCATGCTGTTGCCGGAGGAGAGAGTGGTGCCGCTGAAATTGAAGGCGCCGCTGTTGACGGAGACGTTGACTTGACCTAGTCCAGTGACGATGGAACCGGCGCCGAAGGTGAGCGGGTTGGGGGAGGTGAATTGGACATTACCGTTACTGTTGTTGAGGGTGCTAGCTCTAAAGGTTCCAGTGAAGGTGGAAGTGGCAGCGACCGCGCCTTGCGATGAAAGGTTGAACTGAACGTTGCCGCCGTTGGCGGTGAAGGTGGTGCCGGCTGGTATCTGAAGACCGAGATTGGTGACGACAGCATTTACTTGGATATTGTTGCCGTTGGAAGTGA
>CAZSNX010000205.1:0-7443 GCA_964607945.1 uncultured Candidatus Obscuribacterales bacterium | reverse complement strand
GAAAGTTATGAATCGCTCCGATCGGACTTCTCAAATCATGGCTCACCATCGCTACAAGCTCTTGCTTGTGCTGTTCGAGCTGCTTTCGTGCAGTAATATTGTGAGCCACACAAAAAATTGCTTCGTCTGCTTGAGACCAATATGCAGACCACAGCGTATAGACCAGAGAACGATCTTTATGCATCACCCGGTTCTCAAATGAGCTGTCCAGATTGTCGTTCTTGACCGATTCCAACCATGCGACTGTTTGTTCAGCATCGTCTTTGAACACCAGCATCATCAGAGGCTTACCGAGTAGCCGCTTCGAATCATAACCCCATACCTTCATGGACGCAGGATTGACCTTCAAGAAGGTGCCGGTCGCGTCGAGCGAACAGATAACATCTTGAGCATTGTCTACGACTGCACGTTCCTTCCTGGATGCCTCCGCTAATGTCTCAGCCATCTGGTGAAAGACAGCATCGAGATGAGCGAGTTCATCGCTGCCCCCAATCTCCGGATAAAGTGGCTGCTGCTCAGCCAATCTCGATGTATTCTCCATCAATCGCTTAAGTCGAGCTGCCGTGCCACTGTTGAACAAAATTGCCAGCGCCAAAGCGATCAAAATGCTGACCACAACGCCGCCACCAATTGCCAGGTTAACCAGCATGCGTGATTTAGCAAGTTTGTCCGGGTCGCCCAATTGCTTCAACTGCTCTTCATGAACGAACTTTCGAAGTTGATCAATTAGCCGATCGAGCAGCGCGTGCGCTTCCATCACACGACTCTGCGTGTCATACAATGAATCGGATTGCTTGTTGTCAATTGAGCTCTTCACCGCATCAGTAATCTCGATCAAGCGATCTCCTTCGACCGCCAGGCGCTCTAAGGTTAGAAGTTGCGCCTGATCGTCAGCTACCACCTTCAAGAGTTCTCGCGTCGAGTCGGTCAGCTGCATTATGTCGCGATCGTACTGATCGCCCAATTTCGGATCTTTCTTGAATGCATAGCCAGTCAGAGAGTTGGCGGCATCGACATACAAGCTGATCAACTGGCTCGCATCTTGTACAACCGTCTTAGACCGGTCCAGTTTGTCCGCTTTCTTCTCCATGTCGATCAATAGGATCATCAAAAATGACAACAGGAGCAGTTCAAAGAACAGCGGAACGGCTATCAAAATGAAGCCTTTATGCGAAAGCTTTAAACCGAATGAGGCTTTCATACTCTCTTCACCAGGCCCTGCTCACTTTACACCGGTCTTGCCCTTCAGCACCTGCAGCTGTTTCAAGTATGGCTCGGCTCCAGCGGCCTGCCCGCTAGCAACACAGTTCTGCGCCGCTTCATTCAGATAATTGGCCGCTCTGCTGGGATCGCCAAGCTTCTCAACCATCTCCACCGACCGCCCAATAAACGTTGCAGCTTCGTTCAATTTATGCTGCTTGATTCTGATAATTCCCAGATTCAATAGCGGTGCGGCAATAATGCCATCGCCTCTTTTGAATCGTTCAGAGCCAAGAACTTTCTGCCTGAGCTTAAGCACTTCTCGCAATTGATTCTCCTGCTCTGCCAAATTGCCTTTCGCTTTGTACGAATCAGCCAATAGTTCTCTGGTTACAGACATTTGAAACAGTTGCTCCTTGGTGGGCTCACGCCCCCAGCGTGTTTCTTGCAACTCCAGTTTCAATTTAAGAGCTTCCCCCCACTGACTCCACAAGCAGTGTTTCTGGCAAAACAGCGTAAGATTCTCCAGACACTCCAAGACAATCTGGCTGTCAGCTCCGAACAAGGTTCGCAAGGCAGCATGCTCCTCCTTGAAGCAACTAGCGCCAATTTCGAAATTGCCGGACTGCTCGCAAGTCATTTCAATCGCCCGACAGTTTTGCACTAGATCGGGATGGGTCGGTCGCAAGACCTTCTCCCTGAGCGCCAAAGCCTCGGTAAGATGAGCTTCAGCCTTGCTGTTGTCACCCAATTTTGCTTCAGTCATGCCGAGTTGAAATAAAACGGATGCTTTGCGCTGCTGATTAGTTCGCAACTCCGCATCATTACTAAGAGCGGTCTCGAGCAAATCCTTGGCCGCCTTGAAGTTATGTTTACGAAAAGCCCAGCGCCCATACCATTCCGCGTCGCTCGATTCACTAGCGGCAATGGAAGCGACGACTTGAAAGCTCAAGACCGAGACAAGCATCAAAGCCAGTTTGATTTTGTTTGACGCCATGATTGTAGAATGTTTTCTTGTGATCTCTTCTTTGCCTATCATACAACCAGCAATTTCACCTGATAATTCTCGGGAACTAAGGAAAGCGTGGTGAGAACTGATCGCCGTGGTATGTAATGAAGTGATCAATTAACTGCAAAATCAGACAAGGCTATTTATGGCGAAGGTCTTACTAGTAGAAGATGATTTGGAGTTCGCCGAAGCAGTTCAGCGCTGGTTGGAAAACGAGCATCATACCGTCGAGTCGGTTGCCGATGGTAGGGAAGCCCACGAACGCTTGAGCATATACAAATATGACGTTCTGATCTTTGACTGGGAACTGCCGGGAATGAGCGGAGTGGAAGTTTGCAGGAAGTATAGAGCGAATGGTGGCACGGCGCCCATCCTGATTTTGACCGGTAAATCGACGGTCACGGAGAAGGAAACCGGATTGGATGCCGGCGCAGACGACTACCTGACCAAGCCTTTCCACATGAAGGAGATGGCTGCTAGAGTCCGAGCACTCCTTAGACGAACAGGCAGATTCAATGAAACGACCTTAAAGGTTCGCGATATCGTGCTCGAACCAGGCTTATACAGTGTCACCAGAGACGGTGCCGAGATTCGCCTCCTACCCAAGGAGTTCGCCTTACTGGAGTTCTTCATGCGTCATCCCGGCGAGGTGTTTAGTGCAGAAGCACTGCTTGATCGTGTGTGGATCTCGGAATCAGACATTACTCCCGATGCAGTGGTTACCTGCATCAAGAGACTCCGCAAGAAAATTGATGTTGAAAATCACCCTTCGTTGATTCGCACTATTCACGGCATTGGATACAAACTTCAACCCTAGTGCAGAAGGTCTCACTACCGGCTATTTTTGCACCTTAAAGATAACCTGTGGCGTCGCAGCAGACTGCATTAATTGACTATTTTGAAGTCAGTTGTTCGATCCGACTCAGCAATTCACTCAAGTGACAGGGCTTGCGAAGCCAATCGTTTGCTCCGAACTGCAATATTTGCTCGTCTTGAGACTCTTCACCGGTGAGCATGACAACAGGAGTTATTCCGCCGGCTGCTCTAAATCTCCGCAACACCTCCACCCCTTCCAATTGCGGTAGATGCCAATCCAACAAGACTACATCGTAACTTTCCGTGCGCATGTACTCCAGCGCCTCCAATCCGGATTCAACTGATTCCACTACATGTCCGTTGATCGCCAGAAGAGCCTCTGTAGTCTCTCTGTAGTCGTCATCATCTTCAACCAGTAGAATTCTTGCCACCGTCTACCTTTCAACCTTCTATTACAATTCTAGCCTGGACTGCGGCCCTGGCCTCACGTAGCCTGCGCTCCGCCGCATCGACTAGTTCGAAAAGGCTGCTGCCATCGGCTGGATAGCCGGCAATGCCAGCACTGAATGTGAGGTTGGGCAACTTCTCAGCGCCTGCTCTCAAATCCAAGCTGCCAAGTTCGCCTTGAATCATAGAAAGCACTTGTGAAGCCGTCGATTTAGGTTCATTTCGCAATAGCAGGACAAACTCCGCCCCACCCCAACGAGCACGCGAATCATCGACTCGGAAGCGCCTCTTGAGCAGCTTTCCGAACTCGGCTACGATTGTGTCTCCAGCCCGGCAACCATAGCGGCCGTTGATGGTTTTAAAGTTGTCTACATTGAGCAAAGCAAGGCTTAAAATCAGATCCTGCTGCCTGTTTTCGGAAAGCAATAGTGACACTTTTCGAATAAATGCCGATCGCAATAACAATCCCGACAACAGATCGCGTTCGGTCCGCTCCTTGAGCAGGCTCGCTCTTTCGAGACGGCCTTTTACTTTTGCAGTCAGTTCGATTGGTGACATAGGCTTAGGAAGATAGTCATCAGCTCCGGATTCGAAGGCATTCACTCGTGACGGCAAATCAATTTCTGCAGTCAAGAATATGATTTGAACACCCTTGCCGCTAGGCAACACTCTTATCTTTCGGCAAAGTTCAAAACCGCTCATGCCTGGCATAATCGCATCAAGCAAAACAAGATCTGGAGCGAAGTCCTCAATGGCCGTAAGCGTATTTAGAGGATCGCAGACGCAGAGGACTAACATTCCCGCCTTTCCAAGCGTAAATGCGACCAAATCGGCAAGATCAGGATCGTCGTCGACAACCAGAATTCGTGGTCTCCGCCCCTCGCGAGCGACCGCCAGTCTCATGACAGAATCACGCACTTCCTTTTCGCTACAAGGCAAGTCAATCACAGTAGAGAACCCGGCATAGACAGCATCGGCTCGGTCAATTTTTGCTCCAGCTCGACAAATCATTCCGAGCGGAAGGTCTTCACATTTAGACAAATCCCTGATCGTTCGGGCTTGAGAGTAGGCATCATCCGTGTAACTAATCAACGCCGCATCGATTACTCGAACAGTCGCCTTATCCAGAGCGTCCGATAAGCAATCGGCGGCAATGAACTCAACTGACGCCTCCGAATCCGTTCCAACCGATCGCTCAGGCAATTCGTTATTGCCAACAACCATTACTTGCAAACTTATTGGTGACAGACAAGCATGGGATTCATTGCCTAACTCCGCAGCAGATCCATCAGCAGCAAGCTCTTGCAAGAGTTGTAAGGTCCTCACCAAGGACTGGGATACTGCCTCCAATACTCTCTCAAAATGGTCGCCAGAGCAGTCGAGCATGGAATTGAGAGCCTTTTCCATCGTTTCGGCTTCGCAACCTACTCGGTCAAAACCGCAAGATTTAGCGGTTCCTTTCAAATTGTGCGCTCTTCTCTTCAATTCTTCGATCACTAAACGATCAGGCCGCCCATTTCTTGCCTCATTTAAGTTAAGCTCCAGCTGTCGCAATCTTTCAGGCAATGAGGCAAAGAATTTCTGCTTAAAGGAAAGCAGAATCGCATTTTCCGACTCCACTTGCTCTTCCTCCTCTGCCGAGTTCAGGTTTTGAAAGAGTGCTTCTATTTGGGGTCCGAACAACTTTGATTTAATTGGGCGCTCAAAAATCAGCGACACGAGAAAGTCCTTTGTGAGTACGCGGTAGAGGTCAGGCTCAGGCCAAGTTCGGGAAACGTAAACTATCTTCACGTTGCTTTTCTGCTTTCGAATCCTGGCTAGGCAAGTGATTCCATCCATATCGCTGAGCGCATCACCAACGATGACGACATCAGGCGGAGTTTCACAAATTACACGCATGCCTTCCACTGCTGAAACACATGGAAAGACAGTATGGCCCCTCTTCTCGAGAAGCGCGATTATAAGCTCCGCAAGGTGCTTATCCTCCTCCAGCAAGATTATCTCCAAACTCATTACGGCGCCTGTTACTCAGTCTGCCTCAATCAACATCAACACTAGAGTCTTATTCCCCGGAAATCAGTGTAGATCGACTGTCCGATTGCGCCGGAATCAGCTCGTCCGGCTAACGTAAGCTCGACGTGCTAACTCTGAATTAAATGTTCAATGGCTACAATCCGATCTCGAATTCACCCTAGGCGTTATAACCGATTGCGGCCGAGGTTAAAATGCTAAGTGAGGGGTTGCCTAAAGGAGATAACTTTAGATGTCGCCGGATAGCAAGAGTTCTCACTCCAATGCTGACATCCTGAGAGTTGCCGAGCTTAACTTGAGAGAAACCGTGTTGGAGCATGGACTTCAACACCCTGTAGCTTTGACAAAGTTGGAGCAGTATGCAGCATTGCTGCGTCATTTCGGGAAGATCGATCAAGCAGTCGATCTGGAAAACCAGATCAAAGGAATTAAAGCCAGAACGGCGACTCCGGAAACTTCCCAGCAACAAGGAGAAGTTACACCACCGCCAGCGCCAATCGAAGCCAGCAAGGGCTCACTAAAGCCAACCGCAGGCCCAGTCAGCGCAGATGAAGCAGTTAAACCGGCACTGACAGTTAAGTCCCAACAAGTTGAATTAGACAAGAGTTTGTACAACGCTCGCGGACATCATATTGCGACAGCTGCTGACGGATGCCTTTACACTCCAACCGGTAAATATATCGGACACTGGAACGACGGGCTGGACGTATACATAGACCGCAACGGCAATTATCTAGGCCTCGTGTTGGATGAAAACAGATTGGTGCGTGAATCCAACTGGCGATACGATCGAATGAACTTCGGACACCCGCCGCTCGACATAGATCGCCCGGGCTGGAGGAGACAACCTGATATGGGACCATTTCCTCTGCCTCGTGGGTATGAGGAAGTAAGAATGATTGAGATTGAATGATCGACCGATCTTCGCCAGAAAAAGCTTGCCCGATTGCAATCCTCCACAAAGACGAACGATTGATAGTCGTTTCGAAACCAGCCGGAATGATAGTGCACCGCGGGTGGGGGCTCGATGCCGTAACAGTGGCCGACATCGTTCGTGACCAGTTAGTTGGACAGCCTGTCCATGCAGTGCATCGCTTAGACAGAGGCACTAGTGGTGTCTTGCTCTTTGCGCTCGATGCTGCTGCGGCGCGGCATCTTCAATCCGAATTCCAATCGAGTGGCACCGAGAAACTTTATTTGGCGCTAGTGCGCGGTCCAATGCTAAACAGCTGCACTCTCGACCATCCGGTGCCTAGAGTTAAAGACGGTGAGCGCGTCCCGGCGATCACCAACTTTATCCCAATTGCGCACAAAGATCGCTGGTCGCTGGTGGAGGCAAGACCAAAAACCGGCAGACTGCATCAGATTCGCCGGCATCTCAAACATTTGAGTCATCCGGTTGTTGGCGATGTCAAATACGGCAAAGGTCCGATCAATCGGTTGTTCCGAGAGGAATACAGCTTACACAGAATGGCCTTGCACGCTTGGAAGATTAGCCTGACCCATCCTGACGGTCACCGGCTCGACATTCAAGCGGAGTTGCCACAGGACCTGCTTCTACCATTACAAAGTTTAGGAATATGGCCTTTAGTAGACCGATAGTAAGTGAGCAATCGCGCTAGAATTAGCCGAATGCAAGAAGATCCGCTAGGCAAAATCTACAAAAACATCGGGCAGGACGAGCCCTATTATAGGCTGGTAGAGGAGTTCTACCGCGGAGTCGAAAAGGACAGTGTACTCAGGCCGCTCTATCCTGCCGATTTAACCGAATCGAAGCGGCATCTAGCACTTTTCCTCATTCAGCGAACGGGTGGACATAGCACTTACAGCAATGAGCGGGGGCACCCACGAATGCGCGGGCGTCATATGCCTTTCAAAATCGGAATGTCCGAACGGGATGCTTGGCTGATCAATATGAACGACGCGCTCTACAAAGTCCC
>CAZSNX010000204.1:2243-7455 GCA_964607945.1 uncultured Candidatus Obscuribacterales bacterium | reverse complement strand
GAGAGCTTCAGGGAGTCACACAGAGAGTTCTCACTCAACAATTGAGAGAGCTCGAAGCAGATGGCTTGGTTTGCCGAAAGGTATATGCAGAGGTACCGCCGAGAGTGGAGTACTCCCTCACTCACCTGGGGCAAACTCTCGTACCGGTACTGGAAAGTCTGGAGGAATGGGCAGGTGAGCACTGCACTGAAATCCTGGATGCGCGTCGTAGAGCTCTAGCAAGCAATATCGAAACCACAGAGATCCCGTCGTAAGGACAACCTACAATCCGTTGTCAAAGTTGCTGGGCAGCATCAATGTCAGCAGACGGCGCTGCAAAGTTTGAGCGGACAAACGACAATTCATCCTCGCGATTTAAGATCTTCCCGTCGAGCTTTGCCTCACTCAGCCTGTTCAGCACCCGTCCGATCTCTGGACCTTCAGCAAAGCCCATCTTAATCAGATCAGCCCCCGAGATAGAAACATCGACATGCTTCAGCTCTTCCAAGTACAGCTTGATCAATCGTCGCCAGGAAGAGCCCGGCTTGGCCAGACAAGCAGCAATTGCCAGAGCATGGTCGGAATGACCGTGCAGCATCGCGTAAACTTGGCTACGACTGGGATCGCCACTTAGTGCTTTGAGCTGTCCAGGAAGACGCAGCCCTCTGTCAATGTGCGCACGCTGATCATTGGCGAGATGCAGCCGCTCTACCACAGCAGCTCGCCTGTCCGGCTCCAATTGCGACAGAAGAAGCGCCAGATAAACTACCCATTGATCCTTAACAGCATACCTGGCCAGCAGTCTCTCTGCGCGACGCAAAAGCAACCGCGGCCGCGGTCCCCACTCCAACTGCGAATCCAGATATCGCAGACGCCCGCCGAGCTGACCGAGCAGCTCGAGCGCCTTCGCTCGCTGTGGCGACTCCAAAATCAACCTGAGCTCCGAACGCATGCGGAATCCGCCCAGATCATCGAAGATCCCCATGCCAACAGCTCTTTGCGCTTGCTCTTTCGTGCGAGGACAAAGCTGAAATCCAAGCCTGGCGGCAAAACGAGCTGCCCGAATGATCCTGGTCGGATCTTCAATAAAACTGAAGGGATGTAAAATGCGAATGATGCCTTCTTCAAGATCGCTCAATCCGCCGAAATAGTCGATTAACTCACCGAAACGACCCGGATTAAGGCAGATAGCCAGCGCATTGATTGTGAAATCACGACGAAAGAGATCCTGCTGCAAGCTCGAGGCCTCAACTGTTGGCAGCGCCGCCGGAAACTCATAGAATTCCACTCGCGCCGTCGACAGATCGACTTCGCGCTTAGTGTCAGCATAAAACTCCGCCGTGGCTGTTTGAAATCGATCGTGTTTGGCCACCACTTGCAACCTGGCCGGAAATGCCTGCTCGAGAGCTTGCGCCAATTCAATTGCCGAGCCTTCGATCACAAAGTCGAGATCAAAATTCGGCCTTTCCAAAATCAAATCGCGCACACAACCGCCGATTGAGTAAGCAACCATATTCAACTGAGCTGCCACCACCCCAATCTGCTCGAACAACCACTGAGTCGGCCGATCCAATCGGCTGGCCATCTCCCTGATTTGTATTCTGGCCTCTTTCAGCTCAGGCTGCTCCGCTCGTCCGGTCGAATCCCCCGGCTGACCGTATAGCGTATTCATCAATTCCCGCCTGGTGACTATGCCCACCAATTGGCCGGACTCGTCAATCACCGGCAAACGCCCGATATCCTCCTTCACCATCGTTCTTTGAATCTCGGACAGCGGCGCCTCGGGAGAGATCATCACGACCGGCTTGCTCATGAATCCTTGCACCGGAGCATGGCTCAACTTGTGGTGGCGAGCCTGATCGATGTCCCGTCTGGAGACGACACCTACCACTTCGTCGCCCTCAGTCACTACCAGCCCATCTAAATCGTAACGCAGCAATAAACGACCAGCCTCCTCCATCGTAGTACGCGGACGAATCGTCCGCACCGGACTGGTCATTATTTCGAAAGCCTGCTTTTCCGGCTTGACACTGCTCTTCAACAACGCTTCAACTCTCGCCGCAATCTCGTCCAACCCACCGGCTCGACAGACAGCCGAGCCGGCACCAGGATGCCCGTCACCACCGAACGCTCTGACTACCAACCTGATATCAAGCTCAGGACTGTCGCTGCGACCGACTAAATGCACCCGGTCGCGCATCTTGACCACACTGACGACCGCATCGGCGGATTCGACCTCCAACAGCTTCCTGGTCAGTGTCGCCAATCCATCTAGATAGCGTGGCAATTCCGCACAAGCAATCACCAACTTGGCTCCCGAGATAACAATCGGTCTGCTGTGCGCCACCAATTGCTCGAGCAACTTGACCTGTTCGTCACTGAGCTTAGGATGCATATAATCGTTGACGCGCGCCAAATCTGCTCCCTGCTTCAGCAAGAATGCTACGCACTCAGCATCGGCGGCAGTCGTGCCACCATATGTGAGGCAACCGGTATCTTCATAAATCCCAAGCAAAAGCAATGTCGAATCAAACGCCGTAAGCTTTACCTTCCTCCTTTTGATCTGCTCGACCAGAATAGTCGTGGCTGACCCGACCGAACAGATGATCGAATCAGAACGCGCTCCCGGGCCCAGACCTTCAGGATCGATCGGATGATGATCGAAAATCGTATAAGTTCGCGGATGCTTGGGATCGTTCAGCAAGCGGCGCACCTTATCATCAAGGCGATCGGCATGCTGGCAGTCGACCAGATAAAGATGATCGACATGCTGCCAGTCAATGTACTTCAACTGTGAGATCGGCAAAGTATCCCTGTACAAGGCAAGGAACTCGCGAATATTGCCAACCAGCGGATAACCCGGCAGCATGCGCACATTTGGCATCAGCTTAGTGACAGCATACTGAGCCGCCAGACAATCGAAGTCCATATTATTATGAGCTAGAACTACTTCCAAACGCCTTCCTCTACAACCAAGATTCGCCTTCTCATTATGACCTAACCATTAGCTCTCTAAGTGCACCCTTCGGTCAGCCCCTTGCTTAACCCAGCGACTCGGCAATCACAAGGCGTTACATCCTTGTCAGTTACGGGTAAGGCCAATCTTGTACAGCCGGTCATCACTGTTTAAGAGTTCCAAATCCTGAGCAAGCGGCTGTGTGGAATGCCTTGCCGGTCTCTATCATCGATTCTGGAATCGTCTATGCCCGCCAATTTACTGACACATGTCTATCTAATCAGCACCGGTTTAGGATCGATCTACCTGGTCTATAGCTTTTTAAGCGGTCAGTTCGGAGATGGCAACGGCGATCCGACCGGTGACGCAGAGGCAAGCGCCGACGCTGCCACTGACGGCGTTGCCGATGATTTGAGCAGCACTGGCAAAGGAATTGCCGGTCAAGCCTTAACCGTCACCAACAACCAACCAGCCAGAAACGTTAGCGGCGCCAGACTGCTGGTAGCATTGCTTAGCCCGATGTCCATGTCCATGTTCCTGACATTTTTCGGCTTGGCCGGATTGCTCGTCTCCTCGATAGCCGGCTTTCTGGGACCTTTTTCAGCCCTAATTGCCGGTATTATCGGTCTTACCATTTCGAATCTAATTCAGCGGACCATGACTTCACTAAGCAAGCAATGGCACGTCACAAGTGCAGCCAAACCACAAGATATGATCGGACAGGTCGCCAAAGTCACTGTCTCGATTGAGGCTGGCGGCGTCGGTCGAATTACCTACTCGATGCTCGGAATGAGATGTACGGCGATTGCCAGAGCAGCAAAACCTGATATCGATTTCAAGACCGGCAGCACCGTTATCATCTCCGACTTTCAAGGTCGTGTCGCCCTGGTTGAAGCCTGGACCGATTCAATCAAGCATCCCGACTAATCAGTCATGAATGTTGCAAAGCCCGGTCGAGTTGCTCTAAAAATCGCGCTGAAACACGATTGAACTGTCGATCTGAGTTTCAGGGAATAATGCAAACATAGAACGTCACAAGAACCTGCAGGTCAAAGAGAAAGACAATGGCACTGTTTGCAGGAGTTGGAGAGCTCTACCTCATAAGCACAGGCATCGGCTCAATCTATTTGGTAACAAGCTTTCTGCTGGGGCATACCCACACAGGCGGAACCGCGCACGGTCCAGGTCATGCCCCGGCTACACACGCCGGCGGGCACACACATGCGCCTGCTGCTTCAGCTCCCGGTCACGGCACCGACATCGCTTCCGGTCACTCAGCAGCTACGCCAGGCCATGGCGGAGGACACTCCGGCAGCACCAGCCACGGTCATACGAGCGCCGAAAGCAGTCAGAGCAGTGTAAACCAGAGCGCCAGCACAGGCAGCTCCGTACACAATCTCGCCCACGTCCATGCCGAGTTTCACGGACTGACTGGTCAGCACCATGCGGTCGGGCAGGCTTTCGACACCGGACCGGTTCAAGCGCTGCCGAGACTGCCGCGACGCTATGTTCGATTGCTTCTGACAATCCTCAGCCCGATGACCATGGCAATCTTTCTAGCCTTTTTCGGATTATCAGGCATTATTTCGATTGTCGCATGCCCGTGGTTGTCAGTTTGGAGCATTATTCCAGCCTTGCTATTCGCCATCATTGTCACCCGGATTTCGCTTAGCGCGATGGCTTGGATGACCATGAAACTCAATGTCTCGAACGTCGCTCGCAGTTCGGATTTGATTGGACTGCAAGGAAAAGTCTTAATTCCAATCGAACCGGACGAAACCGGACAGATTACATTTGCCGTAAAAGGAATCCGAAGAAAATCAGCGGCCAGAGCAATGAGACCAGACATAAACCTGGCAGCCGGTCAGCGCATTATCATCGTTGACATGACCGATAAAGTGGCGATTGTAGAACCTTGGTCAGACGGACCATTTGGCGAAAGCCCCGAAATCATCGAGCTTTTGCCCGAACAGCTGAAAACAGAAAGTAAAGAATAATCCTCAGCCGATCAGTCAATTCCAAACTTCGTTATCCAGCCGGTTGATAAATTCGATTGCCGGTGACCATAACTGGGAAAATCTGTAGTGGAGTGCACCGGCTTGAACATACCGTCACAAAGACAGCTGTCGAAGCCCGGGACCAATTGTCATTTAACTGAGGAGACGAACAAGATGTTTGGTTTAGACGTAGGTTTGATAGTCACATGCATCGCCGGTGGCTTGGTAATGTTCGGATTGATCATCTGGATCTATGTGCTGAAGTCCGTGCCGCTGACGA
>CAZSNX010000204.1:0-2233 GCA_964607945.1 uncultured Candidatus Obscuribacterales bacterium | reverse complement strand
TTATGTGAGCTTCTATCAAAAATGTGGTCCGAACGAAGCGATGATCATCTCAGGCAGCGGTGTCAGCGACGGCGAGCGCAATTTCAAAATCGTCGTCGGCGGCGGCGCCGTCGTCAATCCCTTCTTGCAGCAAAGAGCCTTTCTGAGCTTGGAGACGATGACCATCGACGTGGTTTCCTCGGTACCAATGATCACCAAAAGTGGTGTGCCGATTTTCGTCGAAGGAGTCGCTCAAATCAAAGTTCAAAACGATCAAGATGCGATCGCCACAGCCGCGCAACAATTCTTGAATAAGGATGCCGACCAAATCGCCGGCATCGCGCATCAAACTTTGATCGGTCACCTGCGAGCAATCCTGGGCACTCTGGAAGTGGAAGAGCTGATCCAAAACAACGAGACTTTTGCGAAGAAAGTTCAAGAGGTATCAGGCAACGATCTCGCCAATATGGGCATGGAAATAGTCTCTTTTACAATCAAAGAGATCAAAGACAATGTCGGCTACATCGAAGCGCTTGGTCGAACCCAGATCGAAGTTGCCAAAAGAAGCGCCGCTGCTGGCGCTGCCGAACAACAAAAGCTGGCGGCAATCGCCCAAGCTAATGCCCAACGCGAAGCGGAAATCGAAAAGTCCCGCGCCCAACGCGATACAGCTATCTTCCAGGCGCAAGCCGCGCAAGAGCAAGCGACCGCCAAACTTAAATCAGATACTCTGGTAGCAGAAGCATCAAAAAACTTTCAGGTCTCGCAAGCTGCATACTTGGCTGAAGTAGCCTCCAAGAAAGCCAGTAGCGACATGGCCTACGACATCGCTAAAGCTCAGACTCAACAACGCCTGGTGCAAGAGCAGCAACAGATCAAAATTGTCGAAGCCTCCAAGGAAGTAGAACTGCAATCGGTCGCTGTCCAAAGACGAGAAGTTGAACTTGAGGCCGAAATCACAAAACCGGCCGAAGCGGAGCAGACAAGGGTGCGATTGCTCGCTCAAGCCGAGCAGGACAAACGCAAGTTAATGGCGGAAGCCGATGCGATGACTGCAAAACTTCAAGCTCAAGGACAGGCTGACGCCACCCGTTTACGAGCGATGGCCGACGCGGAAGCCCAAAAGGCTCTCGGGCTCGCGGCAGCGGAAGCCCAGCGTGCCAAAGGTTTAGCTGAAGCGTCCGTGATCGCCGCTAAAGGCGAAGCGGAAGCTGAAGCGATGGCCAAGAAGGCAGAAGCCTTCAAGCAGTACAACGAGGCCGCAATGGCAAGTATGGTGGTCGAACGGCTTCCGGACATGATTTCGGCTGCAGCCAGTCCGCTGCAAAAGATCGGCACGATGACCGTGCTGGCCACTGGCGATACCAGCGGCGCCAGCAAGATTACCGGCGACGTACTCAACGTCGCTGCCCAGGGAATGACCATGGTGAAGGGACTGACCGGCATTGACGTCGCTTCCTACATGCGACCGGACAAGAATAAGCTGGAAGAAACACTAAATAAATCGTCCAGTTAGTCTCCAGGCAACTCGCTGTAAACTAAGGACGGTGCACTGTCGCACCGTCCTTAAAGTTCAGAGTTACAGGCAGTAAGCCGGTTCGGGTTTAGATTACTTTGGCGTCAAGAAAGCGCGAGCTACAAAGACGGATAATCGTAACCGGTGCAGGCGGTGTCGGTAAGACCAGCTTGACAGAACAGCTCTCCTCCTTGCTCGCTCTGCCCACTATCCCTGAGCTTGGCAGAAAACTCTGTCGGGAGATGGGCTTCGAGACTATCGGCGAGATCCCCGATCAAGAGGGCTTCAAACGGATTGTATTGAACGCTCAAATTGAGGCTGAAAATGCACTTGAAGGCTTCATCTCGGACAGATCCGCCATCGACTGCTGGGTGCTCTGGCAACGCTGGAATATCTGCTCAGCCATGAGCTTCGATACCGAAACTTACTACCGGTCAGCTCGTCTCCAGTCAGACAATTACACCAACATCATTTACATCCCGCCTATGTTTCCAGCCACCGAGGACG
The DNA here is from genome assembly GCA_964607945.1 of uncultured Candidatus Obscuribacterales bacterium. GTDB lineage: Bacteria > Cyanobacteriota > Vampirovibrionia > Obscuribacterales > Obscuribacteraceae > JAGVKB01. The sequence continues at coordinate 231 of CAZSNX010000204.1, read as the reverse complement.
GCTTTCGCTGGACAGACTCCGATTACCAGCGCCAGGTCGACCGGCTGGTTCGCATGACTCTCTTTGAATGGAATCTTTGGGACAAAACCTATCAGGTTCAATCCCAAGAACTAGAGCACCGCACTCAAGAGGTGATCGCATGGCTCGCAAACTGCGCAACTTAGCTCCTTTTACTTTGCTGCTTTCGGCGGTGTTCCTTTCATCTGTGCAGTCTGCGAGCGCTCAGGATGT
>CAZSNX010000203.1:0-7515 GCA_964607945.1 uncultured Candidatus Obscuribacterales bacterium | reverse complement strand
GGCGCAGGAACAATGACATTCCAAACCACAGGTACTGCCGCTGGAACAATGTCAATTGGCAATGGAGTAACTGTGAATTCGACCGGACTGGGCACCAGCGTCCTTAACTTCGTTCCGATTAGCACATTTACGACCGGTACTGGATCATCAATCCTGTCGGAAGGCCAGATCGTTGTTGCACTAGCTGGTGGTGGACTCGTTCACAACGGAACAATTACCAGCTCAGCTAATGCTGCCAGCTTCGCGTCTGGTGTTGTGGTCCGAATAATCGACACAAGCAGTTCCTCATTAACACTCTCCGGAGGTCCTAATCTCATTTCCGCGACAGGAGCGGGAGCACCAGTAATTCAGATCCTCAAGCAAAATGGAAATTCAATAGTCTTCAACTCTTCCTACAGGTTTGATGCTGGGCCAAGCGGTGCAGTGGACATCAGACAGCAGAACAACGCAGCGTTTAATCCCTTTACAGCGCCAATCACACTTGCGGACAATGTAACCCTCTCAATTACCGACGGCGGTCTATTTAGCCTGGTAGCGCCGGTATTCAATCTCGGCAGCCAATCGAAGATCATCACCGACAGAGCGTCAAGCACTGGTGTGATATTTACTGCCCCCGTGCTCAACTCGAACTTGACAATCAATCTTCCCGATGCATCCGAAGCGACCATCGAAACTAATGGTGCAACCATCGTCATTCTTGGTGCAACCGATCGCCCGATCTCGGTTGTGACCACTTCTGGCGGAACCAGCAAACTCAACCTGGATGGAGCGTTACAGGCAGTGATTACAGGTCAAGGTGCGGCAACCGCCACTGTGAACATTGGAGATAGCGTCAATCTGGTCGCGGAAGGAAGGCTCGAAGTTACCTCACCCGGTCAAGTATCCTTAGGACAGAATGCAACCGCTTCCGGCGCTACCGCCCTAAGCAACTCTTCACTTCTAGTAACCGCACCCATACTCAGCATGGGTGCTGACAGTATGCTCTCCGCCATTAACGGCAACCTAGCCATTCAAAGCAATACTGCCAACTTTGCCTTCAACCTACTAATGTCCGAAGGTTCATCCCTTCATGCCGACAGCAGCGGACGCGATGTTACTTTTAATGCGACTAACGGCGGAGACGTTAATATCAATAACTCCCTTCCACTCAATCTTAACGGTGACATTTCCGCCAACAATCTGGTCACCTTCAACGGCAATAGCACAACACCGTCCACAGTGAACGCCTACTTGCATTCGATTGATGGAACGATTGCCATGAATAACATGTCCGTGGTCGATCTGATCACTGCTGCCGGTGATATAAAGACCCAGTCAATCACCGTCACGAATAGCATCATGATGGAATCCCGCGGCGGCAACATAAATATAGGCGGCAATCTTACGGCAACCAACCTGCTTGTTCAGTTAATCTCATCGACCGCAGCCGATAGCTCAATTACAGTTGGAGATATCTTCGCAGGTACTAACGTCAACCTGCAAACGCATAACTTAATCATCAATGGCGGCACTTTAGTGACGGCCTCGACCGGCGACATCAATATCAACCAGATCGGTATTACCGGCAGCTTCAGGTTTGACAATCCGAACGTTGCTCTGTCAGCAAACACTGGATCTGGAACGGTTAGAATCAACTCAACCAATCTCGGTACAATCTTCGTCAATGTGAAGTCTATCGCTGGTCTTGTCCGAACATCCGGCGAAGACATTACAGTCCAGACCGCAACCAATGACTTGAACACAGCAGCTGTCACCGCCAGCAACGGACAGTTGACCTTAGCCGCCCTTGGTGGCAACTTGCATATCGACGGCAATGCAACCGCAACCGGCGGAGATGCGACGCTGAAGAGCGGTCCTTCCAGCACCATCACTTTGACCGGCACCGGCAATGTCTCCGGTTCTAATGTTCACCTCTTCACACCGCACGCCATTTCATCCGGTCTGATTACAGCAACTACCGGCAATATCAACGTCAATGAAAACGTCGGCGGCAATTTCCTCAAGACCGGCGGAGTTATGTCTGCCGCAAACGGCTTCGTTAACTTCTTCGGCATCGCCGGCTCAACTGCTGGCTCGATTGACGTCTCCGTAGACACGATTACCGGAACCGTCACTGCTACAGGCACCGCTATTACGATTGCAACCGGGGCTGCAGCAAATCACCTGACCGCAGGCTCAATGCTTGCCAGCACCGGCAATCTCAGTGTCAGCGCAAACAATGGCGGGGTTCTCAAGATTGCCGACGCGAGCACTGTCTCCGTTCTGAATGGAACCGCCACCTACACCTCTACTGGTGCCGGTGGCATTACTGCCGGTGACGCTAATGGCATCGGATCGACAGTGACGGCGCTAGGCGATGTCACCCTCGACACCAGTGCGAACTCCACAGCCAATCTCACTGTAAATCGCATTAGCATTAACAGCACTGCCGCTCAAGTGGTTCTCACCGGTGCAGTCAACCTAGCAATTGGAACCGGTGCCTCAATCTTCGCCGGAACAAACATTCTAGGTACCGCGCAAAGCGGCACGGCAACTATGGCAGCCGGTTCGAGCGGTGTAGCCAACAACAACATTCAGCTCAATGCTAATTCCGGAATTTCGCTCAACGGCACAGGCAGTACTGCTAGTACAGCCGTTACCTTAACAGCCGGTCAAATTGGCTCCGGCGCCTCAAGCGGCTCGCGCGGAACTCTGGAAACGCTGGAGGAAGGCAGCATCACCAGCGCCGGACAGATTTCCCAGACTACAGTTATCGGCGACATAAGCACTTCGCATGCAATACTTACGAGCGGTGGTGGTGACATTGCCTTGAATGCTCAAAACATCCACGTGCAATCCGGAAGTGACTTCGTCTCACTGGGCGCTAACGTCAGCCTGGTGGCTGTGAACACTCAGGTAGCTCCCGAAATCCACACTACCTCCGGAGCAAGCATCAAAGCGGTCGCCGCCTTCGACGATGAGGGAGCCGGCACCAGCAGCTCCGGTAACTTCAACGGTGGTGGCATCTTCATATTCGCCGGTTTGGCTCAACCGAATCCGGACGCCGTAATCAATCAGATGATTGCTAATCGTCCGCCCGCTGGTAGTTTTAATGCGACATATCTCTTCTATGGAATCGCGATCAACAACACCCAGTTCAATATTGCACCAGGTGGAATGGTAAACCTCGACAGCAATTTGACTGCTCCCGGACCGACAAAGATTGACCTAACAAATTCGATATTTAATGCCCTTGGCGGTGTGATTGCAATAGATCCACCAGGACTGGTTGATATCAGCGGGGCAACTTTGACAGCAATCGCTCCTCTGCTCGAGATACCGGCACCCAAGTTGACCTTCATCGAACCTGACGTCGTGACACAGCGCACGGGCATAGTGCTCACACCCGAGCAAGTGCTTGGCTTCCCGATCCCAACCGACATTACTCATCGCTCTCTGTTGCCGATTCCGGAAGCGCCGCTTTGTGCCTCGCTTAGCAATCTCGCCGCTACCAATTCCGAAGGGCAGCCTGAGTGGTCGGTTGCCAGCGGCAGTTGCCAGAGCTTCACTTATGAAGGTGATGACGGTGCAGCCATCATCGGCGCCGGCGGGACTCAGATTAGACCGACTGCCCACATGACGCTCGGTTTGAGAGACGGACGGATAGCAGTGTTCTCTGGTCGCAAGGCACTCAAGATCGAAACGGCATACGGAATTATCCATCTGAGCGCTGACTCGGCAGCAATTGTGGAAGTCAATGCTTCCTCGAAGCTTAGGATTTCGAACATTGGCAAGAATAAGGCTGAGCTGTCAGGAGCGATTGTTGGATCAATAAGCACAGCTGGCGGCGAGGAGATAGTTGTGCGCAGCAAGCACGGCAGCGAACAAGAGCAGACAAAGGACGACGGCGTAGCCCGCAGAAAGATAGCTTCTACCGTTGCCAACAATGGCTGGGAAATTGAACGAAATGGATTTGATACCAGAGTGATGGCAGAAAGCGATGACTTGCTCTCGTGCAACCTGGGTTGCTTTCCGCCAGCTCTCAAGAAGCGAATCGAAGCTATGCACCCATCCAGCACAGCCATCGGAAAGAATGGCAATACAACTAAGAACAATACTCCCGGCGCGCCCGTTGGAAAAGTCGGCGCTCCACCAAAGGTCAGTCAGTCTTCAGAAGATCTAGACCGCGCAACAAAAGATAGACAAGCAAATGGATCTCTCAGTACGGGAACGAAGAGCGAACTAGAACCGATTAGCTTCGTCCAACCGGCAGCCACAGCTCCACTCTCCGGAATCCAGACCGTCACAGTTCAGGGAGCAGTGTTGAAACACATCGGTAATGCGGCTGTTTCCTTGCCTCAGCCTGGTGTGGTAATGCTACATAGTGGTGAAACTTTGATATTGGCCAATCATCAAACGGTTGTCACTTCAGGTACACATGCAGTTACCTTGAAAGCCGGTACGATTGCATTGATCAGTGCTGACAATGATGTACTTAAAGTGCGCAATCTGTGGGGCACAAGCAGCAACTCGATCAGTGTGGTTGCCGGCGGACGCTTATCGAAGTTGTCGCCAGGACAAGAAACGATTATTGGATCTGACGGCACTACCCTCTCTAAAGCAACTTCAGACTCGGTTGGGCGCAGAAGCATTCAAACATTCGATTTGAGCTCAGGTGGAAGAATAATGCGCTCCGACGTTTCGCTGGTATCCTTGCTTGAAAGCAACGTCATACTTTCACAGCTGGTGAAGAGCAGCAATAAGCATGATAGAAGCATCGCGGACAAAGTTGTGAGAATGGCTGCCTGCTTAACTCTAGTAACAAGCAGACACGGTGCCTACGCACCGATGAGCAACGCGCACCCATGAGCGGTTCATAGGAGCGCTTTTACTCTGGCAATCGACTCAGCTGTCAACTCTGAGTCAGGCGAAAACTTCAAGCTGCCTTGGTAGTTGTCGAGGGCAGCCGACATATTACCCTTTGCTTCGTAACAAGACGCCAAGCAATAGAGAGCTTCATGTGTTTCGCCAAACTCAGTAATGGACTTTCGCAATGCCGAGACGGCGCCGTCATATTCTTTCAGTTCGTAGCGCAATTTACCGATCCAATAGAGACTGTCGTACTTCTTCCGCACGAAGAAGAAATTATCCTCAACCATAGCCAAAAGATCAGAAAGATCGTCTTTAACGTTAAATTGGGCACCACTCAAGGAGTTACTGATTCTCTGTGCATAGTGACAGAAGACAATTGGATCGCAATTACAAAGGCGAATCAGTCCAATATATGCCATAAGAGTCTCACTAGCCGTTCTGGTTGTCTTTCGCCCTAAGAATTCCTGCCAGTTGTAGAGGAAGTTCATTGGATTCTTCTTTTCGACTACCTCTCCAAAGGAATATCTGGTCTGCTCCAGCCTGCATTCACTCTGAAGTAAGCAACTCAATTGCGTGTGAACAAAAAGACTTTCACCGCTACTAGCAAAGCTGGTGCCACCATAGGCATCAAAATACTTCCGAATTGCATAATAGTTGACGGGATATGAAAAGAACGATTCCTCAGACTGAAACCGCATATCCCATAGTCCTTCTACATAATCAGCACGAGTAAAGCCGCGATCGCTGGATAACAGCACGAGGTTATTGTTGGATATTGTTCGAAGATTTCTCACAGCACGCAGGGCGCCGATTGGAAATACGATAGTTGCGTTCTTGAAGCGCCTTTGGTAGAACTCCAGAATACCGTCAAATGCTGGATCCTCGTAATAGCTGCCAGTCACCTCAGCATAGGATTCGACTTTCTCAATTTGATCAAAGTTATCCGGTCGCCCGTCCAGCCTCCGATAAAACGTATGCCTTATCTCCTGCAGTTTTCCATCCTCAACTCGAAATCCATCATGTCGCATCGAGTCCAGAACATAGTTGGCGATCACAACCACCGGATTCTTCACCGTATCAGAAGCCAGTCTCGTGCCTCCGTAAGTAACAATTTCAGAATCATCTTCCGGCTTGAAGACAGCAAAACTCAAGCTGCCGCTGTCTCTAAATGGAGTAAAGTTTTCGTGCTCTCTGCAGTCCGAAAGAGTATTTGCTGTAAAGTCGGACATGATGTATCTGACTTTCAACCTGGCAAGTGCCGGAAAGTACTCCATCTTTCGAAAGAGCTCGTTAAGCAGATAGAAGCTAAAACAGCCGCTTCCACTACCTAACTCGACTACATACAGCGGTTGATCGAAATCAAAGCTCGAATAGTAGTCTCGAAAGAACGACACCAAGAGATCCGCATAAACCTCTGCAAAGAAGGCACTGGAAGTAATATGCGACGGTACACCTTCCCACAATGAACGCGGCGGTGCACTTTGGTATACATGCGCCAAGAGTTCCCATATGGAACACTCAGACAACCGCTTGGCTTCATCCAAAAGAACTCGTTGTACAAATTTGTCGCTCAACGTTTTCTTTCCCTCTATTAAATTCGTCTATGGCTTACTGAATCTGAAGCTGTAATACCACATCCGGCCAAAAGTATTAACCGACAGCCAACGAGCTGACAGCAACTGGCAAGCTATCGACTTGCTGCCGCGCCGAACAAGGCTCTAGTTCATGAAGCAATGCTCACGAACACCGAATTCAAGAATAAAAACCTTCTCCCAATCCGTTACAGTGCGGGCAGACCATACAAACCACCTCGACATCTCGGCTACAATGGGTCGCCTAGAGGCAACGAAGCTCTTGACGTCGCAAGAGCAATTGGATAACAGATAATGTTGAGGTCACACAAGAAAACAGCCTTCTCACTGGGCTTAGCGGCATTCACCGCGATTTCGGTCTGCGCAAGCATTGCGCTGGCACAGAGAATCGAATATCTAGACGTTCCAATCGATGACAGCATCAAGGATCCGGTTCCGGTTTTCCAACCACCGCCCCCACCACCCCCAACTCCCCCGCCTCCGCCGGAAGTAATTCACGTGTGACCACGCCACCGATCTTAGTACCAACCGATGTTACCAATCAGGCTCTCATCGGTAACTCTCCTTCAGCCTTCAGCAATCTGCCACCACTGACAAATGGAATTGAGGTGCTCAAAGACAGCAAGTTTCCCAAAGGTGGTGACGATGCTCAGGATTCAAGCGGAATTCTCGTCCGCCAAGTAGATGGAACGGTGCTGGAAAAGCCAAATCCTCATTCAGTACGACTGGAATCAGGAACGATTCTAGTCTCAGTAAGAAAACCATCTCGCGTCGGCTCAATCGAGACTCCTCTTTTGCGGATTGCACTGAATGCAGATGGCGAAGTCTTGGTAACAGCGAAAGACGGAGTGGTTCATGTTCTGAATGCCAGCGCTCGTGGCTCCGGATGCAAACTACAGTTGATCGAAAAGGTGTTTGAGGGTGCCAAGAAAACCGTGTTTGCTATAAAGCCAGGTTTTGAATTTGTCGCCGGCAACCACAAGCTTACGCGCGCAGATATGCGGCCGAAAGATGGAATTGCCAGACGGAGAAGTCAAACATTCGAAGACGGAAAGATTGCCCTGGCGGAGTT
>CAZSNX010000202.1:0-7536 GCA_964607945.1 uncultured Candidatus Obscuribacterales bacterium | reverse complement strand
CGACCGTTGCTGACACGTCCATAATAGATTGCCCCGCCCAAACCGCTGCTGCCTGAGCCGGACATCGCTCCGCTCGGCTTTTCGTCAACAATCACTGACGCACCCAAGAGCTGAGAATCACCGCTTAGAAAAAGGTTATAGGTTTGATGGGTCGGATTGCTCGTTTCAATCCAGAGCGCAACCAGCACGCAAACTACAAGCGCTATCCATACACGCAAAGCGTGAGAGGCCTTGCGCACCGGTTGAACAGCACCGGGGACAGTCTGGGTAGCTTTGCCCGGATTGGCTTGGGAATCAGTGGACACTGAGCGCTCCTTTACCCTGGCAGCGGCTGATTGAGCGGCAGACGAGAGTCGATAGTTTAATAGCATAGTCGTGGATAGAGAGAATCACCTCTCCGGAACTAGCGAAAGGTCGTAACGCCTTTGCGGGAATCGAGAATGGTAGCCGGCGAACCGGCTGGTGACTGAGCTTGTTGATTGCCTCCCGCCTCCGGCATCTGCATCATCAAGGTTGGTCCGGGTCTGACCGGGTGCGGAACAATTTCCGGTGCGGTCGGTGGAGCTTGAGGCTGACTGTGCAGCGGGCCGACATTGGGAACAGCACCAGCCGGGGCTGGAGCCGGGGCAGGAGCGGAAACTGCTCCCGGTGCTGGCGCAGCTCCCGGCACTGGAAGCGGTGCGCTGCCGGCGGCAGGCGAAGCAGCCGGCGTCATAATGGTGCCGCCCGGACCGGCACTTTCATTGCCCGGCACAGCCGGCGGCACCTCGTTCGGATTCAGGCTGGGAGCGGGCAATAACTCAGCCCCTTGCGACGGCTCCTGCATTTGTTGCTGCTCCTCTTCCTTACGTCTTTCCTCCTCCACCATCTTGGTGGGAGAAATGAAGGAACCCGGTGGGGTCGGATGCTTTTCGTAGTAAGCGACGCTGTAGTTTTTCCAGATTTTGGCCATGATATCGCCGCCGGTGACATGGGCTCCCTGGATTGGCAGATTGTCGTCGTTGCCAGCCCAAAGCGCCGTCACGAGATCGGGAGTGAAACCGATGAACCAGATGTCTTTCGACTCGTCGGCCGTACCGGTTTTTCCGGCAACGGGCCGGTCTGCCAGCCTGGCTTGCGTACCGGTGCCCGACTTGACGACTTCCTGCAAACATTCGAGCAGCTCGGCGATTGGCTCCGGCTCGAACACCTTGTCTACTCTCGACTCGAATACTTCAATCACTTGACCTTTATTGTTTTCAATCCGCCTGATCACTTGCGGTCGAATCGCTACTCCGCCTCGGGCGAATGTCGCATAAGCACCGGCCTGCTCGAGCGGCGAGACTGCCGAACTGCCTAAAGCCAATGATAGATTGGGGTCGAGCTTGGAAGTAACGCCGGCCAATCGAGCCGTCTCAACAACACTGTCGATGCTTACAAGCTGCGCGATCCGAACCGAGCAAACGTTGCGAGACATTGCCAGCGCACGCTTGACTGGAATTTTGCCCAGGAATTTATGATCGAAATTTTTCGGGCAATAGTCCGGCAAGCCCCAGGGCTGCTTCACAACAAGCGGATCGTCGGCAATCGTGCTTTGCGGGGTCAAGGCCCCTTTAACAAAAGCTGTCAGGTAAACATAAGGCTTAAAAGAAGACCCGGCCGTATGCGGGTTGGTGGCTCTATTCCATTGATTCTTCCAAAAATCCCCAACCCCGCCGACCAGAGAGAGCACCGCACCGTCCGATACGGACACCGACACCAGCGCCCCTTGGGTAACCCCCTTGGGAGCCTTCTTGATACTCTCGGTTAAGATTTGCTCGCCGAGCTGCTGAGCGGCCGGGTCTAAATTCGTATAGACTCGCAGACCCTGGCGTCGCATCTCGGCCTGGCTGAATCTGTCTCGCAACAACTGCAAAACATAACTTACATAATATGGATAACGTTGCAGCGGATTAACACCGCGCTTGAAGACCAGCTTCTCACTCTTGGCTTCTTGAGACTGCTTTGCGGTGATGTAACCGTACTCCACCATCTTGTCAAGAATTTCTTTCTGCCTGGCAATTGCTGCGTTTCTGTCAGTGCTCAATTCAGAAGGGGCCTTAACCAGCCCAGCTAGAAATGCCGATTCGGCCAAGGAGAGCCTGGCTGCGCTCTTGTCGAAATAACGAGAAGCGGCTCGTTCGATGCCGTAACCGCCATTGCCGAAATAAACCTGATTTAAATAGAGCTCGAGGATTTTTTCCTTGGAATAACGCCGCTCCAGCTCGTAAGCGACAAACGCTTCCTTTACCTTGCGGTCTACCGTTCTTCCAGCTTCGTTGAAGAAGAGGTTCTTCACCAGCTGCTGCGTAATTGTCGAGCCGCCTTCCTTGACATGGCCGGCCTGCAAATTGACCATCATCGCTCGGAAGATGCTGACCGGATTGATGCCATGATGCTCATAGAAATGATGATCTTCAGCTGCCAGAATGGCATGCTGCATTTGCGGCGAGACTTGAGTGAGCGGCACAACCCGCCGGTCCTCGTCACCTTCGACCGTACAGACAAGGTGGTCGTTGCGATCGAAAAGCTGAATCGCTTCAATCGGCTCGTAACGCTCCACAATAGCCACATCGGGAACTTCTTGAAGCTGCTTCCAGACGGAGGCACCTAAATAACCGCCGCCGATAGCAAGGCCGATAATGGCCAGCACAATAAACGCCTTGCAGAACTTACCGAGAAAACTCAGGAGCTCACCGGCTTTGCGTTGCTTCTTGGCTGATCGGCGTCTGGACACTTTGCGCCTGAATAACCCTTCCCAGAGGTCACCGAATGGTCTTTGACCGCGCTTTAACCTCGCAGTAATTATAACAGGCAGCTGTTGGCATCCGGATGGCGACAAAATTGTCGCTTACGCTTAACTGAAGCTCATCGATCCGCCGGATTGGAGTGAGAGCCGGACGGCGCCCAGAGAACAATTCTACAGCCGCTAGCGCAAAGGCTGGCGCAACTGCTTTGCATGCCCGGGCATGAAAGCACATGACACAATTGCCTATACAAGCAAACTGATTGGACCGGCTCCCAAGGGTAGTCGAACTGCCGGTACGCCGGCGACGGGGAAGCCAATCGGCGGCACCACAAGTAGTGGCACCGCCGATTGATTGCGAACTGATTGCTGTTATGCCCGCGGATGGCTCTGCATATAAATGCGGCGCAAGCGCTCCAGGCTTACATGTGTGTAAATCTGGGTTGTGCTTATGCTGGAGTGCCCGAGCAGGTCTTGCACGACGCGCAAATCAGCTCCGCCCTCAAGCAAATGAGTGGCGAAAGTATGACGCAGCGTGTGCGGTGTAATCACTTTATTGATACCGGCCTTAATTGCGTATTTGAGCACAATTCTGTGCACCGACCGGGTAGAAAGTGGGGTCGCTTCACGGCTGACAAACAGAGGCTGATCCGGAATCTGCTCCTTGCCTCCCGCTAAACGAGTCCAATGCTGCTCGAGATACGAGCGCAGCCAGGCGTTGGCGCTTTGATTCACCAACACGACGCGCTCTCTAGATCCCTTGCCAAGGCAACGAATCTCCATCGAATCCGGATTGTAATCCGAAATGCTCAGCCCGCAGAGCTCGCTAACGCGCATGCCAGTGGCATAAAGCGTCTCCATAATCGCTCTGTCTCTGACCCCAATCGAACTGGAATCCGTAGCCAAGAACAGCCGTGCCACCTCTTCGCGATCGAGACAAGGCGGAAGCCTCCGTCCGAGTTTTGGTCCCCGCACCATCTTGGAGGGATCCTCCTCGATGATCTGCTCGCGCCGCAGATACCGGCAAAAGGTTCGAATTGCCGAAATCTTACGGGCTAGGGTCGGTCGACTGTATCTGTCCTGAATCGAGTGAATGTAGGCCCGCAGGCTCTCGGCTTCAAGCCAACCTGACGGCGCGCCTGCATCACCGCCTACCGGCACGCTGTCGCTCCCGATAAGCTGCTTTAGGTCATTCAAATACGCTCTAATTGTGTGCGACGAGTAGTTACGCTCGACTTCGAGATAGCCTGCAAACTGATCTAGCCACACCAGAGCACCTGGTTGGTGATTCAAAGCAAGCCGCCTTTCTAGTTGTTATAGTTCCCACCGAATACGCACATTATATGCGGCTTATAAAGTTTGTAAAGCCCTTTACATTTAGATTTTAGACCGAAACTAGGCGACTTTCCTGACCTGGTTTGCACGCGGCCGGCAAAGTGCCGCCCATCAACCGACTGGCCCGCTATCTTTATATGCGAGCGCCGCATGTTGCGCACAATCTATGGCGGTCATAGCAGTCCTGCGAAACTTCAACCGATATCGGTTGAAGTTTCAATTCGATCTAACCGGCGCTGAATACAGCGGGTCAGCAGACGGAGCGAACCGGCAAAATTGATGCAAGCCATTAGAAATGATTCGGGGATGCGTGGGAATCGAACCCACCAGGGCCAGCGCTTGTCTGTCCCACAACGGTTTTGAAGACCGGGCACCACACCAGCGATGATCCATCCCCACATAGATTCTATCGGCTCGCCGCCGGTACGCTCAGACAATTTATTGCCAAAACTCACTTACAGAGCCAGTTGCCGGCGAAATTCGAGCGGGAGAATCACCTCTTTTCAGGCCCGATCTTGCACTGTTATGTAGGTCTTAATTACATTAAGGAAAAACGAAGATGATAAACGATCATTTATTAAGGCTAAAGAAAGCTCCAGCAGGCAATTTTAAGACCGTGATAAACTTCTTATGCGCAGCAGTGTCGGAACCGCTCCGTCACACTGGAGCCCATCTGTATTGACAATAGATTAATTAGCTACGTAAACTTGCTTTCTTGCTTATAAACACAAGAGTTTCCCCGGCCATACACAGTCCAGAGGTAGTCAATGGCTTTAGAACTATCTGAGCGCGTCCGAACCTTCGGGGTCGGCAGCTCTCGCATCGCCAATCTTCCCGACCTTGCGGAAATCCAGAAGAGCTCATTCAAGTGGTTCATAGACGAAGGTTTGGGCGAAGAGCTTCGCGCCTTCAGCCCGATCCGCGATTACACAGGAAGACTTGAGCTTCACTTCCTGCCCAGTTACACATTCGAAGATCACACCGAACCCAACAAACCAAAGACACCTGAAGATGCCCGGTCGATGGATGCTAGCTTCACCAAGAAGCTGCGCATCCAAATGCGCCTTGTAAACAGGGACATTGGTGAAATCAAAGAGCAAGAGATTTACGTCGGCGATATTCCGATGATGACCGACCGCGGCACATTCATTATTAATGGCGCCGAGCGGGTGATCGTCAGCCAGATCGTTCGCAGCCCCGGTATTTATTACAAGCGGGAAGTAGACACCAACGGTAAGCGTACTTTCAGCGCTACCCTCATCCCCAACCGCGGCGCTTGGCTCAAGTTCGAGACGGACGTCAATGACGTCATCTACGTAAAGATCGATAAGAACCGAAAGTTGCCAGCAACCACTTTATTGCGCGCGCTCGGCTACTCCGATCAAGAGATGGAAAGCATCTTCCGCCATCGCGACTTTCTCAAGAAGACCCTTGACAAAGACAATACGAAATCCCGAGAAGATTCCTTAATAGAGGTATATCGAAAGTTGCGACCGGGCGATCCGCCTTCGGTCTCCGGCGGTCAAAATATCATCGACAGCCGCTTCTTTGATGACAAGCGTTACGATCTCGGTAAAGTCGGTCGTTACAAACTGAACAAGAAGCTCAGCTTGTCGGTCTCCGAAACACAGCGCACTTTGACCCGCGAAGACATAGTAGCCGCGGTCGACTACCTCATAAGCCTTCATTATGATGAAGGTCAGGTAGACGACATCGACCACTTGGGCAACCGCCGCATTCGCTCGGTCGGAGAGCTCTTGCAAAACCAGTTTCGGATTGGTTTGTCCCGTTTGGAGCGAATCGTCCGCGAGCGCATGACTCTGCAAGATGCAGACACACTGACACCGGCCAATCTGCTCAACACAAAACCGTTAGTCGCGGCGATTCGTGAGTTCTTCGGTTCGTCGCAGTTGTCTCAGTTTATGGATCAAACCAATCCGTTGGCTGAACTGACACACAAACGCCGTTTGTCAGCGCTCGGTCCTGGCGGTTTGTCCAGAGAACGCGCCGGATTCGCCGTTCGCGATATTCACCCCAGCCACTACGGGCGCATCTGCCCGGTCGAAACGCCGGAAGGTCCCAACGCCGGTTTGATCGGATCGCTGGCTACTCACGCTCGCGTAAACGAGTACGGCTTCATCGAGACGCCATACCGCCAAGTGCTGGCTGGCAAATGTCATGAGGAAGTTCATTACCTTTCAGCCGACGAGGAAGATCGTTATCGCGTCGCTCCCGGAGACGTACCGGTCGACGAGCACGGCAACTTCCTGACCGAATTGATTCCGGTGCGCTACAAAGCAGAATTCATCGAAACCACTCCGGATCAAGTCGACTACGTAGGCGTCAGCCCGATTCAAATCGTCTCGGTCGGAACAGCATTGATTCCGTTCCTCGAGCACGACGATGCCAACCGAGCTTTGATGGGCTCGAACATGCAACGTCAATCAGTGCCGCTCATTCAAACCGAGCGCGCCATGGTCACCACCGGCATCGAGAAGCAAGCAGCTCGCGACTCCGGGATGGTTATCGTTGCCGACGTCGAAGGCAAAGTCGAATATGTAAGCGCCAATGCGATTCACGTCCGCACCAAGGACAAGCGTCTGGTCAAGTACAAGCTGGCCAAATTCCAGCGCTCCAACCAGGACACCTGCCTCAACCAGAAGCCGATTGTGGTCGTGGGAGACAACGTCAAGCCCGGCCAGATCGTAGCTGACGGCGCCGCCACCAAGAGCGGTGAGTTAGCCGTCGGTCGCAACCTGCTCGTGGCCTTCATGCCGTGGGAAGGTTACAACTTCGAAGATGCGATCTTGATCAGTCAAAGACTCGTCTATGACGATGTAATGACTTCCATTCACATCGAGAAGCTGGAGATTGACGCCCGTTCCACCAAGCTGGGACCGGAAGAGATCACCCGTGAAGTGCCTAATGTTTCGGAAGAATCGCTCAGGCACCTGGATGAAAATGGCATCGTGCGGATCGGCTCCCGGGTCTATCCGGACGATATCCTGGTCGGCAAGATCACACCGAAAGGTGAATCGGAGCACCCGCCGGAAGAGAAGCTTTTAAGAGCTATTTTCGGTGAAAAGGCTCGCGACGTTAGAGACAACTCGTTGCGCGTACCGCACGGCGAAGGTGGACGGGTAGTAGACGTAAAAGTCTTCGACCGCGAAAAGGGAGACGAACTGCCTCCGGTCGCCAACAAAGTAGTGCGCGTCTACATCGCTCAAAAACGTAAGATCAGCGTCGGCGACAAAGTGGCGGGACGACACGGCAACAAGGGTATTGTCGCCAGAATTCTGCCGATTGAAGATATGCCGTTCCTGCCTGATGGCACACCGGTAGATATCGTGCTCAACCCGCTCGGCGTGCCGAGCCGGATGAACGTCGGTCAAACTTACGAAACCTTGCTCGGCTTGGCAGCGATGCTGACCGAACAA
>CAZSNX010000201.1:0-7541 GCA_964607945.1 uncultured Candidatus Obscuribacterales bacterium | reverse complement strand
TCAAGTTTTATTACGCGCCATCAGCGACAGCTGGGCATGGCGCGCAATCTACTAAGTCCAGTTTGTCAAGCTGGGTGCCTGGTTTTTCTCTCGGCGCTGTCTCGGGAGTAGTCTGTGAGCAATCGTTTCGATATTCGCCAACTGGCTTGTAGACCGGAACTTCAGTCGATTGCCAGTCGTCTAAAATTGCAACGAAAATGTGAGGAGACAGGTGTTATGTCAAAAGTAGACACAACTAAATTGCCACTGTTGTTAGCGGGGATAGTCACGGTAGTACTGTCCGCGAGCGCAGTCGCTCAAACTACAACTGTTATTGAGGAAAAACGAATTCTTACACAACCGACACAGCAGACAATAATTATTGAGCAAAAGGCCGTCGCGGACGCGCCACTAAAATGCTCGAATTACGACAAGAGATTGTCAGACCTACTAGACCAGATAAATCTTGGTGAGTCGCGTGGCTGGCTGACGGCTCAGAAAGCGCAGGAGTTGCGTAACTGGCGTGCCGACGTCGTTAAAGAGCTGGCGTTGTTTCGTGATGGTGCTGCTGGCCTTCTGACAGGACCAGATGCGACTCAACTTGAGCGACATACGAATAGCCTGGCTTATATGATAAACAAGGAAATTGGCGCTGGATCGGCGATTGCTGGAGTAAATGCACCGGTCTATTAGCTCTTGAGATGCATTTAGCCAATTAGTTTTCTGTACTCTGAGGAGTAGGTTCTACCTTCTGAGCGGAGGAAGATTCCTTCATCTTATCGACTAACAGATCGATTTGATCCTTGTTTGTGTGCCCATTAGAGTTTGCAGCCGCTTCCCACTTGCTGCGAAAGTATCGGTGAAAGTGATCGAGGAAGTTGCCCGGATCTTCGCCGCGTCCCCGAACCCACACGAGATGTGGAAAGTTAACGTCAGTTGGCTCAGATAAAAAGTAGCTGGTGGTAGCCTTAACTGGGCTTGAGTTTTTGCAGACAATATAGATCGGAGCACTGGGAAGTCCGCTGTATTCTAGGATTTCGAGCTTGCCGGGGCCGCACTCTCCGTTGACTTCCTTTGAAAGGGCAAAGAGATCTTTCATACATTCTGTTGCATCTGAAACGAATCTTTCAGGGCGGTAGAAAGCGCTCAATTCACAGGCTCTGTTTTTGGCATTTTGGCAATTGGGATCTAGAAGAAGCATTTTGATGGTAGCTCCTCTTTCTACGGCTGCTTTTAACTCAACCCGAAAGTCACGCGAAGTCATCGGGAACGTATCTAACCAAAGGAGTTCGTCGCCTGCCTTAAGGCTTTTGAGTTGCTCTATGTAATCGTACTCGTCTGTAAACGAATCAAGACCGTGATGAACATGCGACTTGATCATGCGATCTATTTTGCTATCTAGCAGCTCGGTTAGATCTCTCTTGCGTGTCTCATCATCCAGCTTTTTCATCGTCCCACGATACAGAAAACTAACCAGGATAGTCACGGATATGAATTTCAAAATGTCGTCGAGCGCACGAAATTCAAAGCCGGTGAGGTGATTCTCCTGAATCAACATATGGACGATCATGGCGCACAGAACGAAAACAATCTCGGCCATCACGATGAAGAGCTTTCTGTGTGATAGCTCAACATCACTTTGGGTCTGGACCGGCTTCGATTGATTTGGCACTTCACCACCTCTGACAATAGGGACAGGCAAATAGTTGTCATTGTTATACCCGACTAAGTCCTACTGATATCGAGCCAATCGAGACTTTAACCGGTCTTGCGGAAAGCAATCAGAGCCACGCTGGCGCCTGAGAATTGGCATTGCTATGAAATAGGAAGCCGGATTGTCCTTTGGGGGCTTTGGAAGTGCAGCTAAGTGGAGTCGCACTTGCGTGTTAACATCGGGTTTGTCTGGAGTGGGGGTCTGTCAAGAAGCGATGAGCGAGCAACTTATGAAAACTGCAATAGCACCTTCTCTAAAAGCTTTGCTCGAAGGGTTTATTGATTATGCTGGCATCTTTCCGCCGGCGAAACTTGCTGTCGACAAGGCTGTTGCTAACTTTGGTGTCTATCGAAACAGTGAACAGTCCTGGATGCTGCGGTGGTTTGTTGTGTCAGCTGCTGATTTGCCGAGTGTTCCGACCGGGTTGGAAGGGGCTTTGTCAATTCTGGGAGCAGAGGATGATGCACGAGCCGCAATTATTGAATCCAGCGATGTCTTTCGAGCTGAGAGGCCGGTTTACTGTGAAGTGAGCACCGACAAGCTTGAACTGCTCGATCACGTTAATGTCAGCGGTTGCTTTGCGAAAATAAGAACTGGAGGGCTCAAGCCCGAAGCAATACCTTCATGTTCAGCTGTATCATCCTTTATTTTAGCCTGTGCTGAACGAAAGCTTCCCTTTAAGGCCACAGCTGGATTACACCACCCAATCCGCGCCGAGTATCCGCTTACTTACGAGGCCGATGCACCACGGGCGGTTATGCATGGCTTTATAAATGTTCTGATGGCTGCATCGTTCGCCTGGAACGGAAGGAATGACATTGAGCCGATATTAGCGGAAATGAATCCGTCGGCCTTTTCATTCGATGAAAGCGCACATTGGCGATCAGAATCGCTGAGTGTAGAGCAGATTCGCGCGGCGCGCTCTAACTTCATTCATGCTGTTGGCTCCTGTTCATTTGATGAGCCGGTTAGTGAATTGCAAGCCCTCGGGTTGCTTTAGTTGGTCTACAAGCCTACTTTCTTGATCAGTTTCTGAACGTCGCCCCGCCGGATTGCTCGTTGAGCCTCTCTCTTTAGCTTGTCCGAAATAGCTTTGGATGAAGTTGCAGAAACGGCCCCAGCGCCAGCGGTATTGGCAGCTTGCGGCACTGTGGCCGGCATCGTTGGGTTGACCGCCGTAGTGCTTATGGCTGGGGCAGTCAGTGCCGGCGTACTGCTAGTTACTGCTTGCTTGTGTCCGCGTACGATTCCATGCTCATCAATATTGAGCAAAATCGTGCTGCCATTGTCCGTATTTGTGAGCACGTACTTGCCTTTTGGTAGAGTCACGTGCCCGATTGGAGTATCGGGGGAACCTGGAGCGGCAAAGCAGGTTGTAGCGCAAACAACCCACGCTAAGAGTCCGATCGCTGCTACTTTCATGGAAAAATTCTCCACAGTCCACAGGAATTCTTTACCACTAAGATTCGATAACTAATCTGCTTGGTGATCGAATCGACTATGATTTGTGTAACAAAGTTCAGGGTGTCGCTTTTCAAGCGGGAGGCTGTCATGTCGGATGAGCGCGCGAAAGATCGAAAGGACCTTACGACCGAATCTGGGGCACCAGTGGTTGACAATCAGAACTCGCAGAGCGCTGGCAGCGATGGTCCATTGCTGCTGCAAGATGGGCATCTGCTTGAGAAACTAGCTCGTTTCGATCGAGAGCGGATTCCGGAGCGAGTAGTCCACGCGCGAGGGTCCGGTGCCTATGGACATTTCGAAGTGACTAAAGATGTGACCGCTTGGACGAAAGCCAAGTTTCTGAGTGCAGTTGGAAAACGCACCGAGCTCTTTATTCGCTTTTCAACAGTTGCTCTGGAAAGCGGATCTCCCGATACAGTAAGAGATCCACGGGGTTTTGCTTTAAAGCTCTACACTGAAGATGGTAATTACGATCTCGTCGGTAACAACACGCCGATTTTCTTCATTAGAGATCCGCTCAAGTTTCCAGACTTCATTCATTCGCAAAAGAGAGATCCCTATACGCATGTTCAGGAGCCGGAGAACGCTTGGGATTTCTTTTCGCTGTCGCCGGAAGCCACTCATCAATTTACATGGCTCTTCGCAGACCGTGGCATCCCAAAGAGTTATAGGCACATGGATGGATTCGGCTCACACACCTATCAATGGATGAACGCTGCTGGAGAGGCTTTCTGGGTTAAGTATCACTTTAAGACCAACCAAGGAATTGAGTGTCTTACTTCTGAAGAAGCAGCCGATATGGCTGGTAAGAATCCGAACTATCACCACCTCGATTTGCTGCAGTCAATTGAAAGAGGTGAGTTTCCCAGCTGGACTGTTTCAGTTCAGATTATGCCGCTTGCGGATGCGGTGAATTATCGGTTTAATCCATTCGATCTTACGAAAGTATGGCCGTTTAAGGACTATCCCAAGCACGAAATTGGCCGGATGGTGCTGGATCGCAATCCGGACAACTATTTCGCAGAAGTTGAACAATCAGCTTTTAATCCAGCCAACTTTGTTCCGGGCATCGGACCGTCTCCAGACAAGATGCTTCAGGGAAGACTATTTTCCTACGGTGATGCTCAGCGATATCGTTTGGGCATTAACCACACCGCGCTGCCAGTAAACAGCGCAAAGGCGGCTAATGTAGCTAATTACGGAAGAGACGGCAGCATGCGCTTTGATGCAAATGGAGGGCGTGCGAAAAATTATGAGCCGAATAGTTTCAACGGCCCGGCACAGACGAATCAAGCGCAAAGCAGACCATTGGAGATGCACGGAATTTCAGGCGCTCAGAAGGCCACGCTTCACAGCGAAGACAATGATTTCGTGCAAGCCGGTGCTCTCTATCGCTTGATGAGTGAAGCCGAAAAGGTACGCCTAGTCGAGAATATCTCTCAAGGATTAGCAGCGGTCTCGCGTGACGATATTATCGAGCGCAGCATTTCGCACTTTACGAAGGCTGATGCTGACTACGGTCGTCGGATTTCCGAACGAGTCAGATCATTGCGTAAGAGTAAAGGCGGAGTGCCAGCCTGATCTGCCCGTTTGCAATTGAATAGCTGAAGTATTGCGTAATGGGAGCGGAAAGCTTGCCGTTAGGTACGCCTTCTAACGCTCAATAGGACTCAATGCTATTGCTTCTTGAGCATCGGTAAGACGTGCTCATCCCAAACCGCCTGGTTGACATGAAGCAGGAAGGAAACGTTGCTGATTACGCCTTCCTCCAGATCGTTCTTCGCGCCCGGTGGCAGCAGTTGCCGCAGGTCGACAGTGGATTGGTGAGGCTTGCAAACTGCGAGGCTATATTGAATTTCGTGAATCGCCGCGATCGGGCCCTTGTCCTTGCGAAGTACCGCAATCTTGCAGAGCGAATCGGTCTCCAGAATGCTCAGTAGTGTCGCCGGATCGAAGATTGGACTTTCCGTTACGTCTACGAGAGTTACTCCTGGTGCAATCTCTCGGGCTCGCTCCGCTAACTTGCGAGCGACTTCAACAGCGGCATCATATGCGGCTACACCTTCTTGCAAGAGAGTGGTGGCATTTTGATCTCCCTGTACAGCTGCTACCCAACGCGTAAACAACTGTTGCTGAGCCTGTTCTCGCTCCTTTGGCTTTTGAGGATCGTATGACGGCAACGTGATGACTCCCTTCGCCAGCAAGCGAGAAATCTCAGTTCCCGTAACCTGCAATGAGGGTTCACCGTCGAGGCGAGCGGCGTCGTCATCAAGCCCTTCGTAGTAGATGCCGGCTGCTTTCATTGCTGCCGTAAGTCCATCAGCATCCGGATCTGCAATGATCGCCAGCGCATGCTTGAATTCACCGGCTGATACAAGAGTGCTGCAGGCTGGATGCAGCTCGCGCAGCGTCACGTGACAGTCTTGCCCTAGCATTGCCTGAAGTTTCGCGATCGCCAGAGACTTTTGCTTGTCGCGGGAATTTTTTGGTTCACCTTCGAGACCGTGATGATCTCTAAAGACTACGCGATATCCTTCGGCTTTCAATTTGCGAACGCATTCTACAAGCGGTGTCGTTGCTGGTGTGTCAATGAATAGAATGGTGTTGCTAAAGTTACTGCTGACTGCATTTGCCTCGCGAACGAACTCGATGATTGTATGTGCATCAGGAGTAGTGAACGCTTGAATGAATAGAGTTGGAACTGTATTCAGCTTGAGAGTGATCAATGTCGCCTTCGTCCTTTCCCTGAATGCAGCAATCAGGCGTCTTTCTGCTTGTTCTTTTTTGCCAAATCTTTCTCTTTTTGTTTGGCTCGTTTTGCTGCTAAGCGGGCGGCTTCTTCCTCAGCTTCTTTGGCCGCTAACAACTTCTGTTTCGCTTCTTCCTTCTTTTGCAGGTAGTATGCGTATCCGCCCGGGTAGCTGTGCAATTCTCCATCGGAGATTTCGACAATCCGATTGGCAATCTTGGAGATAAAATAACGGTCGTGAGAAACAACAATCACTGTGCCTTCATAGTTGATAATCGCTTCTTCAATCATCTCTTTGGCGGGAATATCTAAGTGATTGGTAGGCTCGTCCAGGATCAGAAAGTTTGCCGACTTGAGCATCATTTTGGCCATAGCCAACCTGGCTTTCTCTCCGCCGCTCAATGATTCCACTTTCTTGAAGACATTGTCGGCGCTGAACAAGAATCTGCCTAGTAATCCACGAATATCTTGATCTTTCCAATCGGGTGCTTCGTCTGCCACCGTCTCCAAGACAGTTTTAGAAAGATCCAAAGCCTCAGCCTGGTTTTGCTCGAAGTAAGCTGTAATA
The DNA here is from genome assembly GCA_964607945.1 of uncultured Candidatus Obscuribacterales bacterium. GTDB lineage: Bacteria > Cyanobacteriota > Vampirovibrionia > Obscuribacterales > Obscuribacteraceae > JAGVKB01. The sequence continues at coordinate 1,067 of CAZSNX010000201.1, read as the reverse complement.
ATGTTGTGGTCGCCGAGGCTAACCTGACCGTCAGTCGGTGCCTCCAGTCCCATTAAGAGTCGCAAAAGAGTCGATTTGCCAGACCCGTTTGGTCCAAGTATTGCAATACGATCGCCACGCTCGATTGACAGGCGTGCACCAAGAAATACTATCTTCTCACCGTAAGAATGGGTCAGATCGCTGATCACCGCAACGGAGCGCCCGCTTCGGGCTGAACTGGGAAAGCGAAATTTCAAAGTCTTGATGTCGCCTTCCGGTGCTTCTATTAGCTCGATTTTTTCAAGCTGTTTCTCTCGGCTCTTTGCTTGAGTGCTGCGAGTGGCACTGGCTCTAAATCGATCTACAAAAGCTTGCTGTTTCTCCAGCTCTCTTTGCTGCCGTTCGAACGCAGCTTGTTGGGTCTCTTGCTGCAGAACTTTCGCCTCGACATATGCCGAGTAATTGCCGAGATAATGAGTCGATACTCCTCGCTCGACCTCGATGATAGCTGTGCAGAGCCGGTCGAGGAACTCACGATCGTGAGAGACGATCACCATTGGTGTGGACAGCCCTTTGAGATACGTCTCCAACCACTCTACCGTTTCAAGGTCGATGTGGTTGGTAGGTTCGTCCAGAAGGAGTAAGTCGGGCTCTTGAAGCATAATTTTGCCGAGGCTGATGCGCATCTGCCAGCCGCCACTGTAACTGCCGACCAGGCGCTCAGCATCATCCAGCGGGATGCCTATCTCCGGCATGATTTTCTCCGCTCGATGCTCGAGCGCATAACCATTCTTTCCTTCGAATTCTCTTTGGAGTTTGTCCAGCTTGTGAAGCAAGCGAACAGATTCCTCCTCAGTAGCCGTAACAAGCGCGAGTTGCACGTCATGCAACTCGTGGCGAATCTGGTCGACGTCTTTGAAGGCTCTTAGCAGTTCGTCCAGAACTGTGTTCTCGACATGAACGTCGAATTCTTGGCTCAGGCATGCGATTTTGAGACCTGATTTCTTGATCACCTCACCAGAGGTAGGCTCAATCTCGCCCATGATTATTTTGAACTGGGTAGTTTTGCCGCTGCCGTTAGCGCCTAC
>CAZSNX010000200.1:0-7566 GCA_964607945.1 uncultured Candidatus Obscuribacterales bacterium | reverse complement strand
AGGTAGCCCGAAAGGAACTCACCACCCCAAAAGAAAAACAGCTCACTCTTGCGAAAGCCGCCTGGAATGAGCCGTTTAAAACACCTGCCCGGAGAGATTCGAACTCCCGACCTCATGGTTCGTAGCCATGCGCTCTATCCAGCTGGGCTACGGGCAGATGAGTTTCTAATATTACCATAGGGACTCCTGAAAGGCGGTAGGGGCAGGGGACTGTTACATGTTATAGCCGAAAACATTTCTAAGAGAAAGGCGTGGTCGGTCGGGGCAAAGCTAAGAGCGAAGCGCTGGTGGGCGTTCGCATTGTCAATGGGTGAAAGTCCTCTGACCGGACCAATCCGCTTTCAAATGTGGCACATTACAATAGCTGTTCGTGTTGATTTATCGGTATGGTCTGGCTGCAGTCGAGCCGCGGCGGTTCGGAAATAGTAGATGTTACTTCAGTAAGGGTGATTAATGGCTGCTGACGACAAAACTGACGAGCAGCCAAGCCTTCCGTCCGGCTTAGAACAGCTATCAGCTCCCGAACCAAGTCAAGGCGAGCAAGAACCGAACGCAAACTCCCAAGACGCTACATCAATCACCGCCCCGGAGCCGGCCCAATCTGCCCATCAGGAAGGAGCATCGGCTGCTCCCGAGCCGGCACAACTTCAAGGCTTTGCCCGTTGGTTCAAGGAAAACAAAACTACACCAGCTTCAACGCTCCTCTTATCCTTGAACATCGCGATGTTCGTCTCGATGGTTCTTCAAGAGTATTCCAAGAGTGGATTTATGGTCATCCTGCTGCCTGATGCCATTCAGCTTATCGATTGGGGGGCTCTCTATGCCCCGAGTACGTTGCAAGGCGAGTATTGGCGCCTAGTCTCGTCCCAATTCCTCCATGCCGGAATTCTTCATCTCGGCATGAACATGTATGTCCTATTGTATGTCGGTCCGCTGGTTGAGCGCCTTTATGGCTCGTGGAAGTTCGCTGCGCTCTATCTGCTCGCCGGTATCGGCGGTGCAATCAACACGCTGCTCTGGACTCCTGCAGCGGTCGGAGTGGGAGCATCCGGCGCTATCTACGGAGTGTTCGGCGGAGTGCTTGCTTTCTTCCAGGCGCATCGGGCTGAGTTTCCGCCTGATGTCTTCCGCCAGAAAGTAAGAGGGCTCCTGATCTTCCTGTTGATCAGCCTGGCGGCAGGTGCAGTATCCCCGATGATTGGCAATGCTGCCCACATAGGAGGTCTGGCGGTTGGCTACCTCATAGGCCTAGCAATCATGCCAAAGGAGCCCAGCGACTTGCGCTGGCACCGGCGTGACTATTTCCGCACTGCACCGCTGGTAGTGCTATTCATCGCATTGATGTATCTGCAATCGATGGGAACTTTCGATTTCGGCGGTGAGCTTTCGCTTGTTCGAGCAGTCGGATTTCTCAAGGATGGGAAGTACAAAGAAGCGCTTCCGCTGCTGGATAAGAGATTGCGGTTGGTGCCAGACGACACCCGTGCATACGCCGCGCGTGTTGCAGCGTATGGTTCTCTTGAGCAATACCAGAATGTCATCAGTGACTGCGACAAGATACTGCGCCTGGACCACCGCAATGTCTCTGCGCTCATGTCTCGAGCTAATGCCTATGGGCATCTCGGGCAACACCAGAAGGCAATTGAGGATGTTAATACAGCTTTGAAGTACGATCACAACATTCCGAATGCGCAGGCAATTCTTGGTTGGGATGAGTTGGCATTGGGCCAGTACCAAACTGCAATCGAGCATTACTCACGTGCTATCGCTGCCAGACCGGGGCTAACTTTCGTTTATAACAGTCTCACTTATGCGCATTTCTCTATCAAGGACTACAGTGGTGCCATCGATTACGCGCAGAAATTTCTGCATGCAGTCGGCTGGAAAGATCACAATTCGGCTTATCCGATCGTGATGGGGGCGCTGTCATATCGGGCACTTGGTGACAATCAAGCCGCGCAGAAAATGCTGGATGACGGCATCGCGAATCTCGACCAATCTCAGTGGCAGTTTCAGATAGTTCGCTTTCTTCATGGTGATATCACTGCTGAGAAACTCGAGAGCCTATCCGACGATCTCGATAAGAAAACCGAAGCTAAGACTTACATCGGACTGCAGCTTGTATTTGCCGGCAAGAAGGTCGAGGCTGCTCCATATTTCGACTGGGTTATACAGTATGGCAATCAGGAATTCTTCGAGTATCTATTGAGCAAGGCTCAGCTCGATACCGGCAGAAAGTAGGTTCTACTTTTAATAGCTGCGAACTTTCGGGCGCGCCCAGTGGAGCACGCTTCCTTTAACATTCGTTGAAGCCGAGGTACCGCCGCCGGCACTAGCGCTAGCTGCTTGTCCGGACGGCAGACCGCCGCCATAACCCTTATATGCGGAATACGACTTGACCGCTGGTGGTCCCGAAGCAGTCTGTGCCTTTGGTTTGAGGTTTAGGTTTCCGGCTTTGCCGTGCATGCCCGATGGTCTGGAAGGTGGCGGGGCTGCTGGCATTGGTTTCGGAACGCCGTTGTTAACCTGCGGTAACGCATTTTGTACGCTGGGAATGCTCGATGAATAGGGCATCCATCCTGCTTTGGGCAGCGCAACCGGTCGATTTGGAGCCGCCATCTGCTGTGCGGCGCCCCCTGGCGAGCCAGGCTGTCCCGTCACTACCGGCGCGTCCTCAATGATTTGCCACTGTTGCCGAGCCATGTAAAAGTGGCCCATATTAGGATCGGTTTGGCGGAAGCCTCCCTGCGCCATCGCTGCTCCGGCGGTTGAGGCGAATCCTGCACATACTAAAAGGCACAAAATCTGTCGTCGCATCGCGGTTGTCCCCAAATAATGCCCCTGATTGGGCTCTTAGCTCAGTTTAATCCTGTTAAATTGACGATGTCAAGGAAAGGCGTTACTGTGTCTTACCTGGTGTTTAGGATAGTGCATCTTGAAAACCGTGCTTTGACCTGCTGGTCTGCAAACCTTCGCTCCAGTTCAGGAAAAATCGGCTGATTATACGGATAATCTATGTTCGTAAACACTTTTGGTAATGAGCATGGCAGTGCAAACTGAAGCGGAAAGAAAGCTGGCGCCGAAAAACGCACAATTGATCGGACTGGTTGCTGGCGAAGGCAAGCTGCCGGGCATTCTTGCCCGTTCTGCCAAAGAGAAGGGCTACCGCGTTGTATCAGCTGCTTTGAGCGAATTGGCTAAAGCCAATGTAGTCGAGCATTCGGACAAAGTTCTGATGGTTGCGCCCGGCCAGCTCGGGCGGAATCTTAAGCTGCTTCGCCAGGAAGGCATCGAGCAAATCGTATTTATAGGAAAGGTTCCGAAGCTCAACATCCTGCGTGATATCACCAAACTTGACTGGACAGCCATTCGGGAGCTGAGCAAGCTCTCCGATTTCAATGATGACACCGTTCAAAGAGCGATCGGCAATTTCATGGAAACTAATGGCATCAAGGTTTTGACACAACGAGAATTTCTGGAGCACCTTTTCCCTGAAGTAGGCTCCATGACGAAACGAGCATTGACAGCCGCGGAATACGCGGACATTCAATTTGGCTTCAAGGTAGCGAAGGAGATATCGCGGCTGGATATCGGTCAAACAGTAATCGTTAGAGATCAAATGATCATGGCGATTGAGGCGATAGAAGGCACCGATAGAGCGATAAGACGAGCCGTCGAGTTGGCGCGCGGTCCGGTAGTTGTAGTAAAGGTCTCAAAGCCCGGGCACGACGAGCGGTTTGATATCCCGACTGTCGGAATGAGCACCTTGCAGAGCATGGTCGGAGAGAAGTCCGGTGGTGTGCTCGCCGTCGAAGCCGGTCAAACACTGGTTGTAGACCGCGATGAGATGCTCAGCTTCGCGGAACAGAACGGCATCGCCATCGTCGCTGTCTAGTAGTCTCCGCCAAAATGGAGCAGCTTGATCTAGGGTTCACCCCAGAGCATTGAAGCGGTCCAGTCACTATAATTGCAATCGACTCACTTGCGGAAATAAATGAATGCATCGGGAAATTGTTGAAGGTTCCAGATTGATCTCTTTTGGGCTTGTTACGGTGGTACTGCTTAGCTCCGGAGCCTCGCAGTGTTTTGCGGAATCGAAGAAGTTAACTTCTAACACAAGATACAAAGCTGGAGCCGAGCGGGTAAAATCTGCCCGCAGCTCTGCTAAGGCAGGCGATCAATCAGCTGACTCTGCAGACAGCTCGGCGAAGGCCGGTGCTAAGTCAGCTGAATCTGTAGCCACTTCGGCCGCAGCGGGAGATAAGTCAGCTAAATCTGCAGACAGCTCGGTGAAGGCAGGAGATAAGTCTGTTGAATCTGTTGCCACTTCGCCCAAGGCAGGAGATGAATCGACCAAATCTGCCAACGCTACAGTTCAAGCGACTGCTGAATCAGATCAAGCGGCCGATCAATCGACCAATTCGTCGAGCGCCGAAACCGCGGAAGCCTCGAAGGCAAGTAATACTTCAGATACAGCGCAGGCTGGTGACAGCGGCAAGAGTGCAAACACTGCAGCCGAGCCGGCTGCACAATCGGCCGAGGAACTGTCTGAGATTCGCAAGAGTCAAGCGATATCCCATTACTGGTCCGCGAGCAGTTACTTCAAACGTTGGAAGCTGGATTTAGCGATGGTCGAATTCCAGATCGCTTTGATGAACTGGCCGGAGTTGCAGGCTGGCCATCGAGATTTGTGCTTGATCTACATGCTAACTGGGCATCCGCTCAAGTCACTGGCTGAGTTCATGATGTTGGTCGGGCTGGGAGATCCGCTTCCTTATACTGAGGCGGAACGGTTGCAACTCAGTCAGGATGCTGCAAAGGCTCACTACAAAGAAGCGCTCAAGCTCGGCGGGCAAAATCGTTGGCTGGACGCGGTCACTGAGTTTCAGTGGGCGCTGAGCTACGATCCAAAAAACATCAGTACAAACCGATCGCTTGCTTTTGCTTACGCCAACATTGGCAACTTCGATCGCGCAGAGCAGTTCTATCAAACGACTTTTGACATGAATCCGACAGATGCCTTTCCCCATGCCGACTTTGCCTATATGCTCGTAGATATGGGGCGCAAGGAGCAAGCTGAGCAGCAGCTCAATGAAGCTGTGAAACTGGCTCCAACCACCGCAGCTTTGCACGTAGACCTGGGCTGGGTGGCGGAGTCAGGCGGTGACTATACGACAGCGGAAAAGGAGTTTCGAAAGTCAGTGGAGCTGAGCCCTCAGCACAGCGGGCTCTGGGCGCATCTCGGTAGAATTCTCGAACACGAAAATAAGAAGGCAGAGGCAATTGAAGCCTATCGCCAGGCGCTTAAGTTAGACCCGCAGCAGGATGAAGCCAAGCAAAGTCTCGCAAAGCTTGAGCAGCCCGGGGATTCGTAGTTTCCCCAATGACACTTATGGGGTAATCCAATAGCATGTTCGAGGGCGGATATGACCGCTTTTCTCCCTTTGCGGAGCTCGATCGATTGTTCGAAGACATCTCTCGGGGCTTAAAAAATGAAGCGTCTGTTTTCGGACAGGTGCTGGCTGATGTTCCGTCGGCTGTTTGGAAAGAGATTGGCGAAGATTGGAATAAAAACTGCGGCAAGCTTTTGACCAAAGAAGGACTCTCGCTCGGCCTTGGTGCTGCCACCGGAATAGCGCTTGCACGGTCTCCATTCCTTGCCAAAGGAGTGCTCGGCGCGTTGTTCGCATATCAAGGCTACGACGTTGGCACTAAGCTGTTTTCGCTGGCTGGTCGGGCTTGGGATACAGATTCTCCCATCGACCGGCAGATCTTGTCGCAGCATGCTACGAAAGGCATTTCGCGTGCATTAGCTGATGTTGCCGAGACCACGCCAGCCTTCATGCTTGGTGGCGGTGCCGGAATGTATGCCGGACGGAGATTTTCTGCGACTAACAACTTCGCACTGTCCGTTCGCGATCGACTTAACGATCCAGCTCAATATAGTGTCGGAAAGCTCAATGCGGCTATCGAAGAAGGAGCCGCAAATCTAATTCCTGCAGCGACTCGAGAGCGATGGGCATTTGGGGGACCGGGTTCGGAAAGACTTCCAGCCAAGTTGATGACGGAAAATGGAAAACTAGATCTTCTTGACTTGAGCCGGCTAATGGCGGAGCGCCATCCATGGATCGAGCGAGAAACATTGGTGCGATTGGACGATGGCAAGATTGGCAGAATGATGCTGGGAACAGAGCAATGGCGATCCATTCGCCTTGCGGATATGAAGGCAAGCAGGACTTACATCGGCTCAGATCTTGAACTCAAAGTGCCATTTGCGGATCGCAGTGGCAACGTCACCTTTCACACTCATCCTCCGGAAGGAATGTCTGCGACCTATCCAGTTGCCGGTGCCCGCCCGTCCATCTTCGACCTGCGGAATACGTCAGATGTGGGCATCATTCAATCCGGAGAGCTGACAACGATTTTCAAGGGTGCTGCTCGGGAGTTCGCTGAAAGTAGGATTGCCGGAAAACCATTCGAGCCAACCTTGAATTCAATAGTATTCGACCGGCAAGCGCAAATGGCATTTGAGTTGAAGACAGTCTGGAGCGACCAGCTGCAGGGATTTCAGCCGACGTTCACCAGACCCTTGAATTACAGCGAAGCAAAGAATGTACTCTCTGCCTGGGATCGTGATTGGTCGAGCATCTCGTCTATTGCCAGTGATTACAGCATGTTGAAGGATATGTCCAATCCCAAGGCATTTGAATTTTTGAAGCTGGGAGTTTATAAAAGTCCTGGTTCCTAATCGGAGGCGGCTGACTTGAAAGCTCATACTAAGTATCTCTGGTTTGACACGAAGAAAAGGCGCGAATATATTCGCATTACCGAAGAGGTTGCTGAGTTCGTGCAGGAATCAGCTGTCAAGGATGGATTCGTCTTGGTCTCGGCGATGCACATTACGGCTGGTGTGTACATAAACGATTGGGAAGGTGGATTGATTCAAGACATCGACGAATGGCTGGAAAAACTTGCGCCTGAGAACCCGGCATACAAACATCATAAGACCGGTGAGGACAATGGAGATGCCCATCTCAAGCGCATTCTCATCAATCATCAGGTGACGGTGCCTATTACAAACGGTAAGCTGGATCTGGGACCTTGGGAGCAGATTTTCTACGCGGAGTTTGATGGACAGCGTAGAAAGCGAGTCATTCTCAAGGCTCTCGGCATTTAGTCGGGAGCAGGTGCTGCTGTGGCAGGCAGTTACTTCTTTGCGCTCCAGGCTTCCAGATCTTTTCTGGTGAACTGGTAATCAAACGCCTCGCTGCCGGCTTCTGCCGGTGCGCAGCTTTTGATCTGCTCGAATGAGAACCAAACAATTATCAGAATCGTTCGCTCTCTTGCCGAGGTTGTCCTTACGAAGAAGTCAATGAGTTCGCCGCGTGAGATGGAGGCATCTACGGGTTGGGGATATCTGTCCAGGTCGTTGAATGACGCCGTCAAAAACTGCGCGACCTCATCCTTTGGAATCGAGTCCACAAGAGCTTCTATCTCGCCCAGCTGTTCTTCCGTAAGTTGGGCGAGCGCTTCTTGCAGCGAGCGGTCGTCTTTGGTATCCCCGCG
>CAZSNX010000199.1:0-7609 GCA_964607945.1 uncultured Candidatus Obscuribacterales bacterium | reverse complement strand
ATTGGCTCAGGAAAAATGTCGGCAAAGAAGAAGTGGAACTGCTGGATCGCATTGAGAAAAATCTCAATCTAGGCAGAAGAATAATGCAGTTTGTGCGCGGCAGAATAGAAACGACTCCGCTCCTGGAGATGCTGCCAATCGTGCAAGCCGCCCATCTCAAACTTGACCCGCTTTTACACGAGCAACTGCTGCCTGACTTCATGAAGCTGCGGCAGAAAGAAGAAGAGATTGAAAGCAAAATTCCGGAAAAGCAACGACTGGTAAGAGAACAGACTGCACAATTGCTGTACTTTGGTGTCGGCTTGAACGTCTTGTTTGCCTTCGTTTTGATTGTATTTTTCATGAAAGGAATAACCAGCAGGTTAGCAATCCTGGTCGACAACACTCGCAGATTGGCCGCCAGCAAACAGCTCAATCCAGCTCTCAAGGGCAGCGATGAGATTGCGACTCTTGATAGAACTTTTCACGAAATGGCTGCCGCGCTCGAAGAAGCAGCGCGCAATGAAAGAGCGGTAATCGAAAGCATGCCGGTCGGGGTGCTGGTAATCAAACATGACGGCTCGATCGATTCGGTAAACTCGCGCACATTGGAGATGCTCGGCTATGACACCACCGAGCTGATCGGCACGCATATAATGAAGCTGCTTCCGCTGATTAACGAGGTAGAGCCGGAGAAATACATGGCATCGATCTATCCAAGATACGTCGGCAGAGTGGGCGAATTCAAAGCTCAAATGAAATCTGGAAGCGAACTGGCTGTCGAGTTCTCGCTCAAAGAATTCAGCCTTTCATATGGCAGCAGGCTATTGGCAATCATTCTCGATGTAACCGAACGCTATGAGGTTCAGAAGATGCGCCAGGCCTTCGTAGCAATGGTAAGTCACGAATTGAGGACTCCGCTTACCGGTGTACATGCATTTCTATCCTTGGTCAGCACAGGCAGGCTCCAGGCCGACAAACTGGAGAGCAAAGCAAAAGCAGCAGAAGGGAGCATCATGAGACTGATCTCTCTGGTCAACGAACTGCTTGACCTGGAAAAGCTCGAATCAGGAACGCTCTCGATGACATTGGCACCAGTGGCAGTATCAACTATTCTGGAGCTGTCGGATCAATCGGTAGCCGGAATAGCAGAGAAGAAAGACATTTTTATCGATCTCCCATCAAGCGATACTAAGTTTGTGGCCGATGCCGACCGGTTGGTGCAGGTCTTAATCAACTTGCTTTCAAACGCAATCAAATTTTCACCGGAAGGAGCAGCAATCCGAGTGCTAGTCAAGGAAAGCGACGAATCAATCGAGTTTCGCGTCAAAGATAAAGGTCGAGGAGTTCCCCAGCGCTACCGCGAAACGATTTTCGAGCGCTTCCAGCAGGTAGAGGCGGCCGACTCCACAAAGAAGGGAGGCACCGGACTAGGACTGCCAATCTGCAAGGCGATCGTCGAACAGCACGGCGGCACAATCGGCGTCGATAGCGAAGAAGGAAAAGGAAGCGAGTTCTGGTTCAAGATTCCCCGCAACCTGAAGTCAAGTTGATAAAAACTCTGCGATGATAGCACTTGTCGGTTTCGACCGAATGCTCAGGAGATTCGAAATGCATTCAAATAAAACTGGTCCTAATCCGCTTTACCCAAGAAATCGCCTTTTACCGCTTCTGGCATCAATCCTCATGAGCGCTTCGGTCTGCTCTACCAGTAATTCAACCAGAGCAGAATCGAACGAAGCGAAGCAAGAAAGTCAGACAAAATTTTCTACCAACGCCTGGAGCACAGCAGTCAAGCCCGGTACCGACTGGTCAAGAGTAGAGCTCGCGCGCGAATTTTACAAAGACTTCAAGCCGATCGGAATGGATCGCAAACGTGTGCTTGAGTTGTTAGGAGAGCCGACTCTATCAACCGAGAGCAACCCTCAGTCGAAGGATCGCACCTACCTCGATCATTACATTTTATCGGCGAAGAACAAAGAGTCGTTTCGAATAGACTATGGCTCGAATAACAAGGTAACGTCAGCCGTCTTCGAAGGTCCTTGCCAAACTTGGATCTATTGCCCAACGGGTTCAGTAGTCAAAACTGAAACGTTGAATAAGCTGTTCTCCAGCGGACAAGTTAACGGCTCTGTCAAGCAAATTGAAGCAGTGCTTGGAAAAGCGCATATGCAGTCACTTACGAAGAATCAAGTTGGTGGTCAGGTGTGGGCTAACTACACATTTGTCTGGCGACTCAGCCCCGACGGTCGCAAAGCGTTCGGAGTATACGGTCACAAGCCATTTCGTGAGTACGCACAAGACAGAACTGTCACAGAGACTAACATGAGCAGTTTCATTCAAACGATGAGCTCTGACTGCCCGCATGTAAGTCAACCAGCCGACACATTAGACGATGTCCCACCTAGAATCGAAAGCGGCAGATCATCTAACGCAAAGCGCTGAGAGCTGTAAGGTCTGAAGCAGACACGCTCTATAATTCATTGCCTAATCGTTTCGGACAGCTGTGAGGGTACTTAGTTGTTGTCACAAAATCAGAGATCAGTTCTGCGCTTCGGCTTGCTCCTGCTCCTGACTTTCGGCTCAGAATCAGCGGCAATACTATCGACCCGTGCAGCCGGCGAGTCTGCTCCCCATCAGAAGTCAGCACCGGCACTGCAAGCAGCCGGTGCAAGTCAACGGAGCGACTGGCAAAAGATGCTTCAGGCAGGCCAGTCCGCGCTCAAGGCTGGTAATCTTGCCGATGCGGAAACAAAGCTGCAATCCGCATTGAATGCAGCCGACAAGCTCAAGGACAAGCAAGCGATGATTGAGAGCTTGAATCTGCTGGCCGATTGTCGAGACAAGTTGCAAAACTATGAGCAGGAGCAAGCCGATCGCAGGCAGTCCTTGAAGTTATCCCGGGAGCTGTCCGGTGAAACCAGCGCACAGACCGCCGAGCAGATGGCGTTATTGGGTAGTCTGCTGGCCAAGCAAGGTGCGGTAGGCGAAGCTCGCACCCTGCTCGATCAAGCGATGGAAATCGTCGGTAAACTCGGTTCAGCTAATACGCTCGAACAGGCCTGGTGCTATTTAGCTCTGGGAAGAACACAGATCGCCGAAGGCGTACCCGGACTGGCTGATGATTCGTTCAAAAAAGCTCTTGAGTTGAGAATGTCGAAACTCGGAGAAAAAAACGATCTGGTTCTGGAAACCATGACCGAATACGCAACCTTGCTTGAGCAATTGGATCGCAAGGATGACGCGAAGCAACTGCAGGAGAAAGTGACGCTCGCACGCGCTATCACCAGCGCGGCAACAGGTTCGACGAGGTCGTCCGCTTCCGGAGGCAGTCTTTTCAAAAAATACATTTCCACCGCCCGCGATGCGGAGTCCAAAGGAGACAAGCAGAATGCCATCGCGAATTGGAAACTTGCATTATCTGAAGCCGAGAAATCCGGGGCAAAAGACTGTCGTGCCGCCTTCGTGCTCGTCCACCTGGCTGACCAATATCTGCAAAACAAGGAGACGGCTGAGGCTCAGGCACTCTACAAGAAGGGCATCGAAGTACGAGAGCAAGCCAAGGCAACGGACACCCTGGGCATGGCCCGAAATCTTCTGCGCCTTGCCACTGTCTATTTAGGCAAGGGTGATTACGCGGCATCCAATCAACTTCTAGCACGGGCGCTCTCAATCGAAGATAAATGCGGAGCCAGCGATCTTCTCGTCTCTAATACGCTCCAAAATTTGTGCTCCGGATGCGTGGCAAGCAAAGATTTCGGCAAAGGCGAAGAAGCCTGCAAGCGGTTAATCTCAGTTGCAGGACGAATTCAAAGTCCGACTGCCGCTATGAAGAAGAATATGGGCACCGGCATGTTAGTAAGCATCTACATGCAAACCGGACGCATGTCAGAAGGAGCTAGCCTGGCCAAAGACCTCTCCGGCGCTTACGGGCAGGTTAATTCCAACAACCTTACGGCAGCTTATCAAGCCGACTATAACGCCATCGAAAAACAAGTCGATGAAAGCGAAGAGATAGCCTTCAGGTAAAACTCGCCGAGACTTCAAATCAGAGCTTGCCACGCCATACAAAAGTATGGTTAAATACAAACAGGTAAAACTCTCCACAGCGCCTACTACCGAGAAAAACAGCCTCGATGGCAGGAGGGCGGAGCTGTGCCTGCAAGTAATTGCCAGTAACTCCAGCAAGACAAGCTAAGTGCTTGCTCTTAATTCGATTAATTCAAAGTTGACAGCTATGCAATACGCCGAGCTGCATTGTCATTCAGGATTTTCTCTATTGGACGGCGCTTCCAATCCGGAAGAGCTGGTAGTGCGAGCAGCAGAACTCGGTCTTGCTGCGCTGGCCTTGACCGACCATGACGACCTCGGCGGCATCGTGCGCTTTTCGCAGGCAGCCAAAGAGGTCTCTCTCGAACCGATTATCGGAGCAGAGCTAACTCTTGAAGACGACTCGCATTTGACACTTTTAGTAGAAAGCGAAAACGGCTACAAGAATTTGTGCCATCTGATTACGATGGCACGATCGTCCAATGCGCGCGGGCGCCCCCAGACAACATACGAATCATTGCTCAATCATGCACCAGGTTTGGTGGCATTGTCCGGCTGTCCCCATGGCGTCATTCCAACTAATCTAGCTCGCGGGCAGCATCAAGCAGCAGAGCACCACACCAAGCTATTGCTCGAAGGGTTTCAAGATCGTTTCTACCTCGAACTCTGGGATCATCATATCGCGCAAGAGGCGGTGATCGCCAGACGGCTTCTACAGTTGTCCGAATCATATGCAATACCATGGGTAGTGACCAATAACGTACACTATGCGACCCCAAGAAAGCGGATAGTTCATGATGTCCTCACCTGTCTTCGCCATGAAGTCACACTGGCTACTGCCGGACGAAGATTACGCCCGAACGGCAGCTGGTATTTAAAATCGCCGGCAGAGATGGCGCACCAGTGGCGTCACAATCCGGAAGGAATAAAAAACACGCTGGTCGTAGCCGAACGCTGCCGGTTCCGTTTAGCGCTCCTCAAGCCATCTTTGCCAATCTTTCAGCTGCGTAACGAACCAGCTGACACCCATAACGGTTATTTGGAAAAGCTTGTTTGGGAAGGCGCCACGCGGCGCTACCCGCAAATGTCTGAAAAACATTTTCACCAGATCAACCACGAGCTGAGCTTAATATCCAAACTGGATCTCGCGCCATACTTCCTGATCATGTGGGATATCGTACGCTTCGCTCATTCACAAGGAATAGCAGTACAGGGGCGCGGCTCAGCAGCCAACTCGGCAGTCTGCTACTGCCTGGCTATCACCGCAGTAGATCCAATTGGAATGGATCTGCTGTTCGAGAGATTTTTATCGGAGGGCAGAAACGAGCCCCCCGATATCGACCTCGATATAGCCCATCAAGAAAGAGAGAAAGTGCTTCAATACGTCTATCAAAAGTACGGACGAGAGCATGCGGCCATGGTATGCGAAACAATCACCTACCGCGGGCGCTCGGCCGTGCGCGACGCAGCCAGAGTACTGGGATTTTCAGCCGAACAAGCCACACAGTTAGCCGCCGAGGGACAGTTTAGAGAAGCGGCCGAGGCAGCACACGCATTAGCCAGCGGAGGCGCAGCAGCAGCTGGGTTCGACCCGAGGGACAGACGCGTGCGATTGTTGATTCAAGTAGTGTCCGGGTTGGACCGACTGCCCAGGCACCGCTCCATCCACGTCGGAGGCTTCGTGCTTTCCGGAGAGCCGCTCGGACAATTCGTGCCGATCGAGCCGGCAGCAATGGAAGGGCGCACAGTAATTCAGTGGGACAAAGACGATCTCTGCCCGATCGGCATAATCAAGATCGACCTGTTAGGACTGGGAATGCTCACAATGATCCAGGAAGCGCTCAAACTGGTGAAAAAGCATCGCCGGATAGAAATCGATCTCGCCAATTTGGACATGAACGACCCGGAAATTTACGACATGCTTTGCGAAGCAGATACTGTCGGACTGTTTCAAGTCGAATCCAGAGCACAAATGAACATATTGCCCAAGCTCCGCCCGCGGTGCTTTTACGACATTATTGTCTCGATTGCTCTGGTCAGACCGGGTCCGATTCAGGGCAATATAGTGCATCCTTACATGCGCCGGCGAAGCGGCGAAGAACCAATTACTTATCTGCATCCGACACTCGAGCCTATTCTGGCCAGAACTTTAGGCGTGCCTCTTTTTCAAGAGCAAGGAATGCGGCTGGCGGTAACGGCAGCCGGCTTCAGCCCAGCCGAAGCTGACCAACTCAGGCGCGTAATGAGCCACAAACGCTCCAAAGAAAAGATGACTTTGCTCTGTCGAGATTTAGCAAAGGGTATGGCAAAAAAAGGATTTTCAGAAGATGCCATCAAAACCATCACTCACCAACTTCAAGCTTTCGCGAATTATGGTTTTCCGGAAAGTCACGCCGCATCATTTGCGCTTTTAGTCTACGCTTCGGCTTATCTCAAGCGCTACTTCGCTCCCGAATTTTATTGCGCTATGTTGAACGCGCAACCGATGGGTTTTTACAGCCCGGCCACACTCGTCCGCGACGCGCTGCGTCACGGCGTCGAAGTGCTCTCGGTAGATCTGTCGAAAAGTCTCTGGGACTGCACTCTGGAATCAGCAGCAAAGCAGCAAGGGCATCAATTACCGTCCCCGGATAACAACTACGATCAGCCGGGAGCGCTTAAGTTAAGGGTCGGGCTGAGATATGTGCAGGGTTTGGGAAAGAAAGCCAAACAAGCGCTGGAATCCGCCTGGAACACTGGCGGACCGTTCACATCAGTGGAAGATGTCTGTTTCCGCAGCGGCTTAAACTGGAAAGCGCTTCAAATTTTAGCGAAAGCAGGCGCATTCGAGAACTTTCTACCAGGACGCCGTCAGGCGCTTTGGAAAATTCTCGCAGAAGCACGAGGCAACAAAGATCTGCCGTTGTTCAAAGCGCTGGCAACTCGGCAAAATGACTCTTGCGACGAAAGAATCCAAGCACAAAGCTCCGAAAATCACGAAAGCCAAAACGAGGCGCAAGCCGAACCGGCACATTTGTTAAACCTGCCGCCGCTTACCGCCCTCGAAGAGACAGTAGCCGATTACAGCACGCTTGGACTTTCAACAGATAAACATCCCATGACATTTTATCGAGATTGGGCAACGGCTCAGGGAATAATATCTTGCAGCGAATTGTCAAAAGTCCGTAACGGTAAACGCATTAGCGTCGCCGGAGGAGTGATATGCCGCCAGCGTCCGGGAACGGCAAAAGGATTCGTATTCTTGACATTGGAAGATGAAACCGGCATGGCAAATGTAGTAATTCGTCCACAATTGTTCGAGTCACACAAGCGTGTCATACTGAATTCTGATTTCATGTCAATTACTGGGAAGCTGCAACTGGAGCAAGGAGTCGCCAACCTCATAGCCGAAGATGCAAGTACTCTTCCCTATCTTTCAGGCAAGCCAAGTTTGCCAACAAGGGACTTTCACTAACTCTAATACTTGAAAGTTCAGCATCGACAGAAAACAGGCAATCCAACGAGACCTCCATGAGCGCAGAGAGCATAAGCACAGAAGATCAAAAAGAATTTTGGGAACGCCTCTATCAAGCCGGCAACC
>CAZSNX010000198.1:4578-7611 GCA_964607945.1 uncultured Candidatus Obscuribacterales bacterium | reverse complement strand
TCTGCCGGCTACCCATCTCGATGAAGCCGAAGACGTTCAGACTGTCTCGGAAGAGCCGATTAATTTGGAGCTTTTGAGAAGTTCGTGCGGTGATACGGCAACCAAGGAGATTTTGCAGGTATTCCTTTCGGCTGCCGAGACTCTCCTGGAAGGAATCGATACCGCGCGCCTGAAACGCGACGGACGAGCAATCGAATCGCTGTCGCACCAACTGGCTGGTTCTTCCCGCGCTGTAGGTGCGCATGAACTGGCCCGCTTCAGCGTTTGCATGGAGGAAGCTGGCGCAAAACAAAATTGGGTAGCGACACGTTCTATCTATGAATCGCTGCGATGGGCTCTCAAGCGATTGCGTCGTTATCTTTCATCCGCGCTTGGTATAGCGATGTAGCCGGCCGCCTATTGGACCTCGGCGACGATTTTGCCCCGCACATGTCGCATGGATAACCGAACCAATGCTTCTGGAATTTCCTCCAGAATGATGGTCTGCTCGAGCATTGGACTAATCATTCCTTTGCCGACCAGCGAACCGAGATCGCGTCCAATCTTGGCCAGATCTTCTTGCGCTGTCATATCTCCTGAGCGATAAGCTCCGCCGATTGCGACCTCATGAACGGAGATTGCCTTTTCGAACGGTCTTATCCGAGTAATATCGGGAAGACCGGCCACGCAGGCGATCTGTCCGTTGAACGCCAGCATCTCCAGAGATTCGGTTGCTGATTCCGGCCCGACGGTGTCGAGAATATAGTCGACGCCGCGACCTTCGGTCAGTTCAGAGACTCGCTTTGCGATATCCTCACTGCGATAATCGATTAGCTCGTCGGCGCCCAAGCGCTGCACGAACTTGAAGTTGTGCGAAGAGCAGGTGGCGATTACTTTCAAACCCGCAGCTCTGGCTAGTTGAACGGCGAAACCACCGACACCGCCTGCGCCACCATGGATGAGAATCGATTTGGAACCTTGGATGTGCAGCTTTCTGTGGAGCGCATGGTAGGCGGTAAAGCCGGCGCAAGGTAACGCCGCTGCCTGGGCGAATGAAAGACCTTCCGGAATCCAGGACAAGACATGCGACGGCGCGATTGCGTACTGTGCATAGCCGCCTGGCTTGAGTAGATTGCCGTGATAGTAGATGCGATCGCCTTCTTCCCATTCGGCGACATCCGGACCGACTGCCTCGACTGTGCCGGCAACGTCCAGCCCGAGAATAAACGGATAGCTCCAGCCCGGAAATCCCGAGGCTGCGAGCTTGTAGTCCACTGGATTGAGACCTACTGCACGAACTCTTACGCGAACCTCGCCTTCGGCCGGTTCGGGACGCGGTACTTCCGCTGGACGGAGAGTTTTGGGAGATCCGGGTTTGTCCAGGACTAATGCTTTCATCGTTGGGGTATCACCTTTTGAAGTTGAGTTTCAGGCAGAGATTTGCTAAACGGAGTATCGAGCTGCCGAACAGCTTTACACAATGATTACTCGGAGCCAATTGCTGTCGCCTGCAGTCTATCTGCAGACGATCTCGCCATCGATGCTGTCGAGCACAATGACAATTATTCTATCCATGATCTCACAAGACTGGTCAGTATGAAACCGTCATTGTGTCAACTTGCATTACAAATCAAGCTGATGGAAAGATAATGATAGTGACAGCTCGTTTTATTAATATACGCTACGTCGTTCAGTGGGCGGCTCGCTTGAAAGTTTGATGCTGATTGGGAGTGTCGAGTAGATGAGCAAAATATTGACCTGGGCGGGAATCGTCTATTTTTTCCTCTCTTCTGCCGTTCTATTCACAATCGGCGCGATCATCTGCGGGCTGACCTTTTGGTTCGATCCCAACCGCCGGCTGCTTCACTACTATGCTTCAGCGTGGGGATATCACTATCTCTGGATTAATCGCGGCTGGAAGGTACGATTTGAAGGACTGGACTACATAGACCCGAAGAAAACATACGTAATCGTCGCCAACCACCAATCGCTGACCGACATCCTGGCTCTTTATGGGTTGTTTAAGCCGTACAAGTTTGTCTCAAAGGAATCAATCTTTAAAGTGCCGTTTGTGGGATGGAATATGCTGATCAATCAATACGTTTTGATTAAGCGTGGCGATCTGAAAAGCATCAAGGAGATGATGCAGACTTGTCGCAACTGGCTTAAGCGTGGTGCGTCCATTCTGATGTTTCCGGAAGGAACTCGCTCTGAGGATGGCGAGATTCATGACTTTCGCGACGGGTCATTCAGGCTGGCTGCTGAATGTGGAGTGGAAGTGGTTCCAATCGTTATCAATGGAACAGCCGAAATTCTCTCTAAGACAGCTAGAGTCATCAAATACACGGGGCCGATAACGATTAAGATTCTGCCTCCGGTTAATCCCCAGGACTTCGGCAACAAGTCTGCTGCTGTCCGAGACCATGTCCGTAATTTGATGGTCAAGACGCTTGCGGAAATGCGACAAAGCAAGGCGTCCGCCTTAACTGCTTTGGCGAAGAAATGAAGTGATTGTCAAACGGAGCAAGGATCAGCGAGATCCTGCTCTGGGTTTGCTCTGTCCCGGCCGGCGCGGTCTGGCGCTTGCTGAAGCACCGGCAGCCTTGCCGCGTGAGAAACCGGGTTTGCTGCCGCCGAATGGACGTCCTTTACCGGCTGCTCCTTGTGCTCTGCCAAAACCACCGGGCTTCTTGCCGGCGCCAGCACGACTCTTGCCGGCGTAACCTTCGGATTGTTGCGAGCCGGCATTAGATCGCCCGAAAGGCTTCTTGCCACCGGAGCTGCCGCCGGAATAACCCTCGGACTGAGAGCGGGAGCGACCATAAGGCTTGCGGTCACCGGAGCCGCTGTTGGAATAACCCTCGGATTGTTGAGTTCTGGAGCGGCCGTAAGGCTTTCTGTCGCCGGAGCCGCTGTTGTAATAACCCTCGGACTGTTGAGTTCTGGAGCGGCCGTAAGGCTTTCTGTCGCCGGAGGCGCTGCCGGAATAACTCTCGGACTGTTGAGTTCTGGAGCGGCCGTAAGGCTTTCGGTCGCCGGAGGCGCTGCCGGAAT
>CAZSNX010000198.1:0-4478 GCA_964607945.1 uncultured Candidatus Obscuribacterales bacterium | reverse complement strand
TGTTGAGTTCTGGAGCGGCCGTAAGGCTTTCGGTCGCCGGAGGCGCTGCCGGAATAACCCTCGGACTGTTGAGTTCTGGAGCGGCCGTAAGGCTTTCGGTCGCCGGAGCCGCTGCCGGAATAACCCTCGGATTGTTGAGTTCTGGAGCGGCCGTAAGGCTTGCGGTCACCATAGCCCCCGCCGCCGCCGGAATAACCCTCTGATTGCTGAGTTTTGGAGCGACCGTAAGGCTTTCTATCACCGACGCCGCTGCCGGAAAATCCTTGCGAGTGCGAGTGAGACTCGCCGTATGACCCAGCTTCATCGAAAGGCATAGTGCTGGAACAGTCCTTGGATTCGGACAGCTCAGAGTGCTCTGAGCAAGCTCCCTCTTGCGATGCTGCATTTGCGGAGAGTTGGCTTTCGCTGGCTTCTGCCGAGTCTTCGCTCGCCGGCTTCCACGTTGCGACTTCCCTTCGATTGGAGCTTTTGAACTCGGCTACATACTTGTCCTTCTTGCCCAGGCGCTTACCATGGGCGAGCAATGCGTACTTGAGGAGTTCACACAGATACACTTTGAGCGGCATGTTTGATTCTTGAGCAAGTTCTTCAGCCAGCTCGATCAATTTGGCGCTAAGGTGCATTTGTACGTTGTCCGGTTTATTCTGTTCTCTGGACGGCCTGCCGGACCGAAAAGATGGACGCCTTTGCTCCAATTCGGTGCTTTCGCTGTTTTCGCCTTCGCCTGAACGGCGGGCTTTGAACTTTTCCTGTTCGAACGAGGAAAGTCTTTCGGCTCTTGGTTTTGAGCGATCTTTCGACCGGGAATCGGCAGAGCGGCCGAAACTCTTTCCTTCGTTCTTTTTCATGTTTACCTTGTAATGGAAGAATTGAATTGCTAGTTTACAACGCCACTTGGCATTTTATGCTTGCTTGTAGGCATCTGTTGAGACTGCTGTTGCAATTCCGATACTAAGCCGATCTTTGTGGACCGGTGCAACCTTGCAAACGTCAACAGTGATGCCCTGGTAAGCTTTATTGTGAACGGCGGCGCGAATTGGTCGCGTTAACTGTGAAGTTTTCGCAGAGTGCCAATTCGACCTGAAAATGGAATTCTTAGGTATGAAACCGATAATCTGGACCAGTCTTGCTGTGTTTGTTTGCCAAGCTGCTGCTCTTGCTCAAAATGCTTATCCGAGCGGCGGCACTCCAGCTGGAGTATCTGGCATTCCAGCCGGTAAGTATGTTTTGACTAATGTCGAGAGCGGCCGGAGCAGTTATCTGATCATTTCGGCCAGCGGCGATCTGTACGTTCAAGCTGGACCTTCGGTGCAGCCCAGTGTTGCGCCGCAGCAACCGCAGTCGAAATACGGTGTGGTATCCGGCTTGCTCAATCGTCCGGCTGCCGCGCAACAAGGTTGGGGCGGCGGCGCGCCAACCGCCGGTGTGCAGACCGGCGCCGGGTATGCACCACAGTCTGTGCCTTACAATCAAGCATATTCGCAACCGTCTTTTTCACAGCCAGGCATGCAGCCTTATCCGCAACAGTCCGGGTATGCGCCTGCACAATACGGACAGCCTCCCGGTACATCGCCGGTCTTCGGATTACCGCCGGGGCAGCGGGGCTATTCCCCTTAGTAGATATGCTGTCCAGCTGCCCTTTAGGTTCCAGGGCAGACAAGAATTTCTTGGCTGCGAAATGATTGGGGCTTGCTAGCGTGTGGCTGCTGCCATCTGCGCCCTGTCTATGAGAGAGCTGAGGTGAGGTCGGCTATCAGGTCGTCGCAGTCTTCAATGCCGACTGACAGTCTGACCAAGCCGTCCACGATTCCTCGCGCTTCTCTCATCTCTTTTGGGATTGACGCATGAGTCATCGTTGCTGGATGACCGATCAAGGACTCGACTCCTCCCAGACTTTCGGCTAGTGCAAAAAGCTTTGTTCCTTGGAGAAAGTCTTTGGCACCATTGAGTCCGCCTTTTACAACACAAGAAAGCATGCCGCCGAAGCCCTTCATCTGGCTGCATGCAAGAGAGTGCTGCGGATGGGATTGAAGACCCGGATAGACGACCTTCTCAATCTTTGGATGTTTCTCCAGGAATTGGGCAATCGCCATCGCGTTCTTCTCGTGCTCGCGCATGCGTACGGACAACGTCTTCAGCCCGCGCAGCACCAGCCAGGAATCAAATGGTCCGGGAACGCCACCGACGGCATTCTGGTGGAATTTGAGATTCTCGTAGAGTTCTTGGCGCGAGGTAACGATTGCACCGCCGACGACATCACTGTGACCGCCGAGATACTTGGTAGTGCTGTGAACGACAACGTCGATACCGAAATCGAGCGGTGTTTGCAAGTAAGGGCTGGCGAATGTGTTGTCCACCACGCTTATCAGTTTGGACTTCCGAGCTATTTCCGCTAGCACACGTAAGTCAGCCAACTTCAGGAGTGGATTTGTCGGAGTTTCCAGCCAGAGCATTTTCGTGTCAGAGCGGATTGCCTTTTGAACCTCATTGATATCGCGGGCGTCCACATATGTAAAAGTCAGTTTGTATCGTGATAGTACACGCTCAAATAGTCTGTACACTCCACCGTAAACGTCATCTCCGACCACGACGTGATCGCCGGCCGACAGCAAATTCATGACAGTGTTGCATGCGACCATGCCGGATGCGAATGCCATACCGTACGCACCATTTTCGAGCGAGGCAAGACACTGCTCGAGAGAAGCCCGTGTCGGATTTTGGGTGCGTGAATACTCATAGCCTTTATGGCTTCCGAGCGCGTCTTGAACGTAGGTGGAAGTCTGATAGATAGGCGTGATGATCGCGCCGGTTGTAGGGTCTGCTTCCTGTCCGACGTGTATAGCCTTGGTTGCGAACTTCATCGCTTTGCTCCTAATACTTTCTTTGAGGTTTTCTCTTTGCCTTCTCCCTTACTGAGAGATTCGCGCATGTGGGTCATGATATCGGATTTGGTGAGTACTCCGGTTGCCTTATTGTCTTGAGTGATGACCACCAGCGGAGTCCCCAGTCTGAAAGCTCGATAGATTTGATCGATCTCCGCGCTCTTGTCGAAATGAGGGAAGGCTCTGCCCATCACTGAGCTGATTTTGACCATGGACGGATCTTTGCGCTCAAATACCATCTGCATCGCCACAATGTCGTTCATCGAACCGGCATTGTGTCCATCTTCACTGATTACCGGCAGCTGGTCGATCTGGTGCTCTTCCATCAGATTGATGGCAGTCTGAACATTGTCGTCCGGACTGACGGAGACAATTGCAGGGACTCTACCGCTAGCCAGCTTGCGCTCCAAAATGTCGTTGACATAATAGGTATGACCGGGCGCCGGCAGTAGACCGTTATCTTGCATCCATTCATCGGAGAACATTTTGCTCAAGTAGCCGCGCCCGCCATCCGGCATTAGCACCACTATGACGTCATTTGGTCCGAGGTTCTGCGCAACTCTCAAAGCTGCTACCGTAGCCGTGCCGGAAGAACCACCGACGAGGATGCCTTCTTCTTGCGCCAATCGTCGTCCCATCATAAAGGACTCTTTGTCGCTGACCCGAATCATTTCATCGATCAACTTCAAGTTGACCGTACGAGGAATAAAGTCTTCGCCGATTCCTTCGACTTTGTACGGTTGCGCCATATCGCCCGAGTAAATCGAGCCCTCCGGGTCAACTCCGATTATCTTAATGTTGGGGTTCTTTTCCTTGAGGAAGCGTGCGGTACCGGATATGGTGCCACCGGTTCCCATGCCGGCTACAAAGCAGGTGATTTCTCCACCCGTTTGTTCCCAAATTTCCGGACCGGTAGTTTTGTAATGAGCTTCCGGATTGTTGGGATTGGCAAATTGATTAGGCTGAAACGCGCCGGGGATGTCGAGTGTGAGCCGGTTGGCAACTGAATAATAGCTTTCGTGTGAGCTTGCCGAGACACTAGTAGGGACGATCACTACTTCGGCGCCGTATGCTTTCAGCAAATTTATCTTTTCTTGCGCAACTTTATCCGGGCAGACCAAGATGCAGCGATAACCTCGGACAGCCGCCAACTGCGCGAGCCCGGTGCCAGTATTGCCTGATGTCGGTTCGACAATCGTTCCGCCTGGCTTCAGCAAACCTTGCCTTTCGGCTTCGTCGATCATTTGAAGCGCGGGCCGATCTTTTATAGATCCGCCTGGATTGAAGGCTTCAACCTTGGCCAGAATGAGCGGCTTTAATCCGGCCGTGACTTTGGTAAGCTTTACAAGAGGTGTAGAACCGATCGATTCCAGGATGTTTTTGTAATACTGCATCCGAAAAGGACCTCCATTACAATAGAGGGATGAGCGATCGACCATTATACGGCGTCCCTGGCTTGTCTGGGCGACGATACGAGCTGTTCTGATGAGAGGATGGTAAGCCGGAGGACAAAAAATGTCGGAGCTAGTGCCGAGAGACAAGATGGTATGGCAGCCCGCGGATCAATCCGCTTGGGATTGGCGGAAAAAACTTGGA
>CAZSNX010000197.1:0-7817 GCA_964607945.1 uncultured Candidatus Obscuribacterales bacterium | reverse complement strand
AAGCGTCCTGAGCTGTTAGAAAAGGAGGTTTTAGATATGACCAGCGCCATTGCTGAACGAAAGAATGAAGAACTGAGCAATCCGCAAAGCGGAGAACCCACCCGCAACAGGCGTGTCTTTGCACCTAGAGCGGATGTATTCGAAACACAAGACACTATAGTTGTTTTGGCAGATATGCCTGGTGTCAATGAAAGTTCCATCGACATCACACTTGAAAAAAATGTACTGACCATCCACGGTTTTACTTCCCCTCAAGCAGAAGAAGGACTGCGCCTCATCTATTGCGAATGCCCGGAAGGCAACTATCGCCGCGTCTTCATACTGTCTGAGGAAGTTGACCGCGACGGCATCCAGGCTAGTGTCAAGAACGGCGTCCTCAAACTGGTTCTTCCTAAGTCCGTTAAGGCACGGGCCAGGAAGATAACCGTGACAGCTGAGTAAAACCAACTCACGAGTGATAGAGAATAAGGAGGAATGAAATATGACCTTCAATTTGTTGCCATCCAAATGGCTCAACAACAAGAGAAACAACGAAATTGCGGTCAGGCGCGAAGAAGAACAAGAGCATCCCGCCTACTCACTTCAACGTGAGATGAACCGGCTTTTCGATGATTTCTTTCACTCTTTTGACATGGGCCGATCGTTTGATCTGTCTGCGTTCAGCACTCTCGAGCAGAGCGCAGTTACACCTCGCATCGATGTTCATGAGACCGACAAGGAGCTGCGCATTTCAGCCGAGTTGCCGGGCTTGACTGAGAAAGAGATCGATGTCTCCTTGTCGAAAGACATGCTCACGATAAAAGGAGAAAAGAAACAGGAGCATGAAGAGAACGTCAAAGGCTGGTACCGTATGGAACGCAGTTATGGAGCCTTCACGCGCTCGATTCCTCTTCCTTGCGAGGTGGATCAAGATAATTGCAATGCCTCCTTTAAAAATGGTGTGCTCACCGTGGCATTGTCCAAAACTGCACAGGCTCAATCGACAACGAAGAGCATCACCGTCAAGAAGGGTTGAGTTGTCTTACTCGACCGGGTGCGTGCCTCCTTTTCAACAACCCGGAACCTGAAGACAAGAGCCTCGGGATTCGCCCGAGGCTCTTTAAATTATGTATCAGTTAGCTATTAGCTAAAACTGCATCACCCCCAATCAATCAACCTTGGTTCAACCAATCAGGAAATGAAGGATCGACCTTCATACTTGAATTAATAGCTAACCTGCATCACAAGCGGCGTTCGTTAATGATTCTATAAACTACTTTCACTGCGCGTGATTTAAATTCAATTGTTTAACTGTTCATAAATTTGATCGGCAAGGCCTTTTCGGCTGACTATCTTCCAATTAGATGTCCGTGAATTTAGGCTGCTTGATCGCTTGAAAGGGAGGACAATAAGATGATTGCGGCAACTCATAATCGAATCTTGAAGACATTTTTAGCGATGTTGATTGTGCCACTAGCGTGTGCCGGCTACCTGAAACCGTCCGACATCGCCTTTGCAGCGGCACAAAAGCCAGAAGACAAAGCAACAAAAGCAGAGACGACCAAACGGTCTGAAGAAAAGACGACTGACAAGCGAAAGGAAATAGTCTCAGAAGCAGTCTCCACTTTGCGCGAAACGCAGGATGCATTGAAACTGCTGGATGAAGGAAAGAGCAAGGAAGCTCTGGCTGCTGTTGAAAGAGCCACGGGAAAACTGGAGATCGTTCTGGCTCGCGACCCCAAAGTATCGCTTGTGCCCATCGATGTTAGAGTGGTTACTAGCGATATCTATGGTTCTCTAGAAGCCATCAAAAAAGCCAAGCAAGATGCTGAGAAAGCGTTGAAAGAAGGGCGTGTCCAAGACGCCAGAAATCTATTGGCCGCCCTTGTTAGCGAGACTGTAATCAGCACAACAAACATCCCGCTGGCCACTTACCCAGGTGCTCTCAAGAAAGCAGCCAAGCTCATTGACGAAAACAAACCTCGTGAAGCAAAAGCAGTGCTCCAGACAGCGCTCGACACTATGGTGGTAACCGATGTCGTAGTCCCACTACCAGTTGTTGGAGCAAGAATCAATCTGGAAAAAGCAGAAAAGCTCGCCCAAAAGAAAAATCGCAATCAGCAAGAGAATAAAGAGCTTTCTGACCGTGTAGCCGCAGCGGACACACAAATCAAGTATGCTCAGGAGCTTGGCTACGGGAAGAAGGCGGATTTCGATTCATTTCACAAGCAAATTCAAGCAATAAATGCTAAGACTGCTGGTGGAAAATCAGGGACTAACTTCTTCGATCAGATCAAGACGTACATGGAGTCGATGACAACGAGCTGCCAACATAGGGCGAACGGCGGCAAGTAGTATCTTGCTTGATGTCGTGCAGCGGTGTGATGATGGGCTGCGATCATCATCGCACCGCTGCCTAAAAACACTGGTGCCAGTGTTGCCACGGACGATGAACTACTATGAAATGTGACTTGAAGCAAAACCTTAAAGACATTCTTCCCTCGCTGGTAGTGTTTCTTGTGGCCTTACCCCTCTGCATGGGTGTTGCCATTGCCTCCGGCATGCCTCCTGCTGCTGGGCTGATCGCTGGTATCGTTGGTGGTATTGCTGTGGGGATGATATCCAGCTCCCCATTTCAAGTAAGCGGTCCTACTGTTAGTCTCGCTCTCATTGTTTGGGATGTAGTTAACCGCCTTGGTATTGGTGCTCTCGGACCAGTCGTCTTTTTCGCAGGGGTTTTGCAGATTTCTTTTGGTGCGCTTCGACTAGGTCGAATCTTTCGAGCTGTTTCTCCGGCTGTGGTTCAAGGAATGCTCTCCGGTATCGGTCTTTTGATCTTTGTTAGTCAGTTTCACGTTATGCTTGATGCTAAACCAAAAGGAAACGGACTTGAGAATCTGATTGCTTTACCTGAGCTGCTGTTCAAAGTGCTGACGCTAAACGATGGTGTTCATGAGACAGCAGCCTTGATAGGACTTTTAACGATTGCCACTATTGTGATTTGGGACAAATTACCAATCGAGAAGTTGCGCAGTGCGCTGCCGCCGACACTTCTTGCTATTATTGTTTCGACTTCTGCCGCAACCGCTCTGAACCTTCATTTAAATCAGGTCCAGTTGCCAGAAAACATAATTTCAGCGGTAAGATTTCTGGAACTCTCTGCTGTCGGAAAGTATGGCTGGACTTTACTTCAGCAAGCGCTCATCGTAGCACTTGTCGGAAGCGCGGAGACTCTTCTTACAGCCAACGCCCTAGATCGAATGCTACCCGGACACAAGAGCAAATACGATCAAGAGCTTATTGCCCAAGGAGTGGGCAATACTATCTGTGGTGCTTTAGGTGCTCTACCTGTCGCTGGTGTCATTGTCCGGAGCGCGGTGAACGTGAAAGCTGGTGCTCGAACAAAAGCATCTGCAGTCCTGCACGGTATTTGGCTATTGCTTTTCACATTGTGCTTCCCGACCCTCCTCAACCTGATTCCAGCAGCTTCTCTTGCCGCCGTTCTCGTATATGCAGGGTACAGGCTAATAGACATCCGCGCTGCAAGGCGTATCGCGGGACATGGACGCCCGGAATTACTAATCTTTATTCTCACTACACTTGCGATTCTGACAACCAATTTGCTCACTGGTGTTCTTCTCGGCATGATAATGTGCGCTGCTGAACTGCTATATGTTTTCTGCAAGCTCGACATTCTAAAGACAAGGACTAATGGATGCATCACGCTTCAGCTCATTGGTGCCGCTACTTTCTTAAGCTTGCCAAAGCTTGCAGACATTCTTGATGAGCTGCCTGTGGATACTGAGCTTCACGTCGACTTTTCTCGGTTAACCTACATCGACCATGCTTCGCTTGACCTTCTCATGAAATGGGAGGAGCAATTCAAATGTCAGGGAGGCACACTAACGATCGATTGGGGATTGCTTCAAGCAAAGTTCGCCACAAGAGCCTGTTTTCCAGCAGCCGACGAAAGCAGCGGGATCATACCAGACCTTAAAGCCTGATTATACTCACTCTTTCACGAGGTTTTATGCTGATGTCCCCGCGCGACCGGAAAACGCATACATCATAATAATGTGGAAGAAACTTCGGATAGTGCAGACAGCGCTGTGCAACTTGATGGGTAATATACGATGTCATCCGGCGCAACAACTTGATGATGTTTGCTTGTCCGAAATGATGATCGAACGTAAACCAGATAGCTATTTCTCTCCCTCTCGGGCGCACGGGTAAGGATACTGTTCTACGCAGCTTCGTCGGCAAAGTTGGAGTCTGAAAATTCTTGGTGCAGTCTCAATCAACGACGACGCTACGTCCTAGCCGTTATTAGCTGCCAGCGCTTTGACGGTCGTTAATATAGTCAGGTGAACTTGCATAACGCCCATCATTTCACTGACCGCGGCCGCTTGCCAAAGTCGGGTGGTGCGCTCAGGTCTGTGCCACTATATGTAGTGGTGCTCAAAGCCTGGGCTCTGCCAGCTAATGGCAAAGGGTAAGGCGTGCGCTAGGCAATGGGTTAGGCGTGGGTTAGGCAATGGGTTAGGCGGAAAGATTGCTGGGGCTGCCGGGGCGTCTTGGTTTCGCGATAGACAAACGATAGGCGAAACTCATGTGCGGTTCTCTTACGGCAGGGAGCTGTCCGTGATGATTTGAGCTAGAGAAGAAAATGGACCCACTTCGAAGAAAAAAAGAAGAAATGGGAACCAGCTTGAAGGTTTTGGAACCATCGCAGAGAGTTTTGACGAAGCAGTAGGCGGTCTGAAAAATTTGGAACCCGTAAGCTGTATTTCAATGAATATGGGACTGATGGTGATAAAATGGATGCATATGGAATCTGAAAAGAAGCTTTTGGAACCGCTCTAATGGAACTAGCACCTCAAAAACCAGCCGTCTTTCAGGATAAAGCGGTGCCGAGTGGGACGACCCTGGCAGGACTCTCGGCACTTGTACACGCTTTTGGTGTCCAGGCTCCCATACGAGAGCTTTCTTGTGTCTCGGAGCAGAATATCAAGGGGCACGTAAAAGAGGACAGAGGGTGGCGAGTCTACAGTAAACGTTATGAGCTCGCTCCAACTGTCGAAGCCCACCTCAATTTTGCTATGCGATACGAGAACATAGATCTACTCGTTCTAAAGCGGCTATTCCAGGTGCTCTCGCCCGATGCTGTGAGGCAGTATGTTCAGTCCGCTCCAACCAGCGTGTTAACCCGCCGAGCCTGGTATTTGTATGAGTACCTGACCGGAAATAGGCTTAATGTGCCCGATGCATCGAATGTCACTTCAGTTAATTTGCTTGATACCGAAAAATACTTCACCACATCTAGTGGCACACTATCACGTAGACACAAGGTACGAGACAATCTTCTGGGCACGGTTCGTTTCTGCCCAGTGATCAGAAAAACGGTGGCACTTAAGGCTTATGTCGAAAGCGACCTCTCGAAATCTGCGCTGGCTGTTATCGGACGCGTAAGCAAGTTCGTGATTGCGCGGGCGGCAAGCTTCCTGCTCTTGGCGGACAGTCAGGCTAGTTTTCAAATAGAGGGAGAACGACCTCCACGCAATCGTATTGAGCGCTGGGGACGAGCAGTGATGCAAGCCGGTAGAAACCCGTTGTCTCTGGACGAGCTCGTCCGGCTTCACGGAATTCTCATTGAGGACAACCGTTTTGTGGAAGGTGGATTACGATCTGAAAGCGTTTTTCTAGGCGAATACACGTCTGATGGCGAGCCGCTTCCTGAGTTCATCGGGGCCAACCCGGATGAACTTGCTGATTTGATGAACGCTCTTATTGAAACCAATGAGATCATGAAGGACGGCGATTTAGATCCCGTTCTCCAAGCGGCAGCAACCGCCTTTGGCTTTGTCTACGTCCACCCATTTGCTGACGGCAATGGAAGACTACACCGATGTCTAATTCATCACACGCTCTCCGACAGGCAGTTTACGCCTCCTGGAATGCTGTTTCCTGTATCATCGGTCATGTTGGATTGGATAGATAAGTATCGCGAAACATTGCAAGCGCATTCCGCTCACCTAATGGATTTTATTGAATGGACTCCGACTGCAAAAGGCAATGTTGAAGTCCTGAACGACACGGCTGATCTCTATAGATTCTTTGATTGCACGCAGGCAGCAGAGTTTTTGTACAGCTGCGTCAAACGAACAATCGAATCGGATCTTCCAAGAGAAATCGATTATCTTACACGCCGTGACGAAGCGGTCAGAGATATTATGAACCTCGTTGAAATGCCTGATCTAATGGCAGAGCAGTTTGTTCTGTTCGTCCACAGAAATGGTGGAACACTTCCGAACAAGCGACGGAAAAGAGAATTTGCGGCCTTAAAGGAAGAGGAACTATCGGCATTGGAAGAATTTGTTCGAGATGCGTTTGAAGGTTTTGACGAGCCGACTGTATCGAATCCGTTGACGAACGACTATTGACGTTCATAGCCATATTCATCACGATTCGGGATGCTCGGAATTCCTGCGCGAGCACAATCTTCGAACGGCGACAAGTGACCAAATTGCGTATTGATGGGACTTCCATGTTTCACTGATAGCGAGTCGGCCACAAGCCAATCTGGAGCGCACTTTCTAAAAAAGACCAAACCTCCAGTTGCACCACAGTTTTCGCACCGTTTTGCTTGACGAGCTGATATTGGCTGAAGTTTTTTTGCCCAATCTTTTTCATGAACGCTTACATTCTCCACGCTCAACCATTCTGATCGCATTTGCGCTAGGTAGAGCGTTGGGCGCGGCGCTTTTGCCTACTCCAATGAAACCGGCTCATTCTCTGAAAGCGCCGGCTCTTCAAGGTTTTAATTGGTTGCGGGGGCAAGATTTGAACTTACTACCTTTGGGTTATGAGAAGCACCGCCACTCCGCTGTGCTCTGACCGGGGAACACGTAAGATCGTTCCATGTATACCGGTCAATGTACATTCATGAGCCTAATAACTTTAAAGATTCACGGTAACGGCTTCTTCGTCACAACTGCATCGAAGCAAGATTCGATTCGACAATAGATGAATACTTAGTCTGCTGCTCCAGGGGCAGTCCGGACAGTTCAAGAACTTCCGGCAATTGTCCTCTGATGCTGCCTGCAAGTATCCGTGCAAGATCAGTTACTTCTGATTTTTCGAGTCCCAAACGACTAGCGATAGTGGCAAAGTCCTTTATCTTAAGCTTGTCATTCTTGCCGTTTATTGGAAAGGCAAAACGGTCTCCCGGAAGGTGAATACGTGTGTTAACCAAATCGTAAAGAGGTGAGTATGCAACCGTATCTGGTATCGGCACTCCTCCTAATTGGCCTGGAAGCAGCCACATTATGATGGAAACATTCTTTGCATGTAGGTCGCCGTTACCCACCATCCAAGAAAACAAAAGATGCTTCAAATAAATAGCAAGTTGATCAGGCGCTAACCCAGCTTCCTTCAGAGCGTCTGTTACACGCTCGGCTGATGTATCGTATTTGTCTTGTCGATATAACTTGAGAAGAGAAGCGGCATCCTGTTGCAAAGCCAGCCGCAGTGATGAATTCGGGTCGTCCAGCTGGTGTTTGTCAGGAATATCATATCTCGCGATGAGAAGCGCTCGGCCAGGGAAGAGTGACTTTCCCTTAAACTCTACCTGTTTAACTGGAGCGGTCGGTAATCCGGCGCGGCGGGCCAATTCCATAGTTGCCCATTCGTTTTCCACTAAGTTGGGAAAAAGAGCCGATTGGTATTTGAGGATATATGAGCAGGAATTTTTGAACGTTCCTATCTTCAAGACCGGCTCTTTACCTGCATCTCGTTCAAGACTAATGGGCAGCTTGGGTTGGATACCAGAAATCCGCATC
>CAZSNX010000196.1:0-7823 GCA_964607945.1 uncultured Candidatus Obscuribacterales bacterium | reverse complement strand
AACCCAGCGAGAGATTCTAAGCAGGTGATTTCGCAGAGCGCTCGTCACCTGTCGCTGTCGATTCATCCCAGAGTGCGGATATGGTCCGTATCCGGGTATGTCGTCCGGCGACCAGCCAGAGCGCTTTTAACGAAGCAATAGGAGATGGATAAATGCCACAGCAGAAAGGCGCCAAGCGTGCGGTTAAGGTTCTCAAACGCAAGCAGAAGCAAAAGGAAGCTGCCAAAGTAGCCGGACTCAAGCGCCAGGAGCGGAAAGTCAGCGAGCCGAAGGAAGCCGCCGCTAAGTAGTACGCTGCCAGCGCTGCGCTTGACTTGATTTCGACTGAGCGGACGCCCAAACCGGCCCGCTCAGTTGTTTTGCATGCAAAAGCTGTTACCAGTCCTCGCCGAAAGCAAAGGTAACTCCGCCAATCACTACGTCGCTTCCCGGTTTCGCTCCGTCAGCCAGGAGAGCATCGATTACTCCCATCGCCTTGAGAACGTGGTGCAAGTGGAACACCGATTCGGGGTCGCGCAGATTGGTTACTTCGACGAGGCGATCGACTCGGTCGCTTACAACCGTGAAGACTTTCTTGTGCCGCTCGATTGAGAATGTACTGTCAGGGTGTTGGAGCGCTTTCGTATCTTCTTCTATCTCATAGAGCACGGGCTTACGCTCGAGTCTGCTCAAGCTCAAAGCAATCTGGTCGGAAAGCTTTTCTAAGCCTTCCCTGGTGCCGCAGGAAATGACAAACGGAGCCTCCGACTGCAGTTGTA
Organism: uncultured Candidatus Obscuribacterales bacterium; assembly: GCA_964607945.1. Classification (GTDB taxonomy): domain Bacteria; phylum Cyanobacteriota; class Vampirovibrionia; order Obscuribacterales; family Obscuribacteraceae; genus JAGVKB01. Next base: position 7,065 of record CAZSNX010000196.1, on the reverse strand, counting down.
AGCCGGCCGGCATTAAGGACCTGTATTTGGCGGTTATCTCTGCTAGTAACGTTTGCTTGGAGTCCTTATCGAGGAGGTCCGACTTATTCAGGACGAGAATCTGTGGCAGGCTGGCGAGCGCTTCGCTGTATAGGGACAGCTCTTTATTGATAGTCCTTACGTTCTGTTCGACATCTTCAGCGCTGAGGTCGACCAAGTGGATAAGCAGTCTGGTCCGCTCGACGTGGCGAAGGAATTTGTGACCGAGACCGGTGCCGTTCGATGCGCCCTCCACCAATCCAGGGATGTCGGCCATCACATAACCATCTCCGCCTGGCAGCTTTACTACCCCTAAATTTGGTTGCAAGGTGGAAAATGGGTAATTGGCAATTTTCGGGCGTGCTGCTGTCATGATGGACAACAGGCTTGACTTTCCGGCGTTCGGCAAGCCGATAACACCGACATCGGCCAGCAGCTTCAGCTCCAGCTCGAGCTGGCGTTCGATGCCGGGCTGCCCCGGCTCGCAGTAGTGGGGAGCCCGGCGGGTCGGCGAGACAAGTTTTGTATTGCCCCGGCCGCCTAAACCACCTTCGGCCACCAGTACTTTTTGTCCGGTCGTGGACAGGTCGGCGATTACCGCTCCGCTTTCGGAGTCGCGAACGACTGTACCGACCGGCACCTTGATCAATAATGGCTCGGCTGATTTGCCATATTTGTTTTTGGGACCGCCTTTGGCTCCGGACTGAGCGTCGTATCGAGATTTGTAACGAAAATCCAGAAGGGTGCTGAGCTGTTGGTCCGCTTCCAGGATGACATCACCGCCCCGACCGCCGTCGCCGCCGGCCGGGCCGCCTAACGGCTCGTACTTCTCCCTGCGCCAGGCGATCATGCCGTTGCCGCCGTCGCCGGAACGGATAGTAATTGTTACTTGATCGACAAATGTGCTCATAGGAGATCTATAGAAGCGTAAGAGATCTAATTTAGATGTAGATCTTTATTTAAGAGTAATATTTTATATACTGTTCTTAGTTGTGGTCGCGGCGATTTAGGACGCTGCAAAAAGAGAAGCGGGAGGGAGTTTCCTTGGAAGAGCAGATAACGGTACACGAAAAGGCTCGGGGAGAAACCATCAAGGTTTACATAGGTGAGTATCGCGGCACCAAGTACCTGCACATCCGTGAATGGTATCTGGATAAGGATCAGTCGGAGAAGCCTACCAAGAAAGGCGTTGCAATTCCAATCGACAAGATTGAAGTCTTGCGTGATGCAATCGACCAACTCGTGCCCAAGTCCTGATCCGCACGGTGAATCTTCGTCGACCCCGCCTCCCGGTGAGCGCTGTCTGGCTTGCGGGATTGTACTCAATTCTATTTGCATTCCTTTGCCCGTCTGCTCAGGCCAGGGTGGTCGTCTCCGTGTCAGATGAAAGCCCGAAGCAAGGACAGACTATTGCTGTCTTTCTCAAGCTTCAGGAGCAAGCCAAAATTGACGACAGTGGGGGTAAGCTCTCGCTTGCGTTCAACCGGAAAAGCTACGAATTTTTTCCCGTCCCGCTCAAAGAGTGTGCGAGTTCCCAGGACTTTCAGTTGCTTCTGGCTATTCCAGCCGATCTTGCGCCGGGCAGATACAAGCTTAGCTGCGGGCCGGACAGCAAGGAGATCAAGGTAATGTCTGGCAAGTTTCCGGTTCAAAGGCTCAGATTGCCCAAAGGGAAGGATAATTTCAATGCTTCACCGGGAGAGGAAAAGGCGGTAGATGATGCCAAAGCGACCGTGTCGACTGAGCGCTATTGGGCAGAAGCGTTTGGAAAGCCGGCTGAGGCACGCGTCTCAGCCGTGTTTGGCGTGAAGCGCATCGTCAACGGCAAACTCTTGTCGGACTATTATCACTCCGGGCTCGACTTTGCCGCCCCGCTTGGTGCGCCGGTTCGGGCCTGTGCCGACGGAAAGGTCGTGATGGTAGGCAAGAATTGGAAGTTGCATGGCAATGCCTTGGCTGTCGATCACGGTCAGGCGGTGATCTCGTTTTACATTCATCTGCAGAAGATACTGGTGAAAGACGGACAACAAGTCAAAAAAGGGCAGATAATTGGGCGAGTAGGGCAAAGCGGGCGAGCGAACGGACCGCATTTGCACTTTAGTTTGTACGTTAATCAGGTCGCCACTAATCCGGTCGATTGGTTCAACCGAGTATTCTAAGTAGATTGAATTGGGTATGCGGGACAGACCGTTTGTAAGGTGCAACGGCGGTAAGCTAGTTGAACTTGTGCTGACTTGCAGAGATTCCTTTACGCTGCCGGGACGCCCGCGCTCCTAATAAACAGCGGGTATCGGTTTGCATTACCGACACCCGCTGTTTAGAGGACTGGACTTAATTAGCCGTTTTGAGTCTTGCTCCAGAAAGCTTCTTTAATAGCCTTCGAAGAGCTGGATTCCGAGCTGATTAAAACCGTCGCCGGCGCGAAAAGGAATACTCCTTCGCCGATTCGCTGTTGGTGACCGTCGATGGCGTGCGTGGCTCCGGAAAGAAAATCCACTACTCTTTGCGATCCTTCGTTGTCCAAAAGATGCAAATTGAGCAGAACGGACTTGCGTCCACGCAGATGCTCGACAATCTCCATTACTTCATCGAAAGCTCTCGGCTCAATAACCAGCACTTCGCTCGATGGCTGAGCGCTGGGGTGATCGACAACTTTCTGGTTGATGTTACCCACCGGTTGGCGGACGGACTTTACTGGCTCGACCGGAGCGTTATCAAGTGCGAGCTGCCCGTTGGTGGCATAAACGGTATCACCTGTTTCGAACAGATCTTCGAAGTCTTCCTGGTCGTAATTGTCCGAAGGACCGAACCAGAAGCTCTTAAACTTTTGAACTATGCTCACTACCTTCCTCCTTGCCTCAACCTGTTCCTTAGCTACTCCACAACACACACAACAACACGGGAAAAAACTGTTCTTACCAAACCCTCAATGCTTGAAAATCGCGCTGCCCAGCCTGACGATGGTGGCGCCGCACGCAACCGCTTCTTGCCAGTCTTGAGACATTCCCATCGAGAGCTCTTTCAATTCGATGCCGAATGTCCTGCTCAAATCGTCACGCAAAGCTTTCAAGCCATCGAACGCTTGCCGCCAGATGTTCGAATCCTGACTGAGCGGGCTGATGGTCATCAAGCCTTCAATGGCAATTCCCGGCAACGCCAAAAGCACCGGCAGCTCGTTGCGCAGTTCGGCGGGGGTGAATCCTGTCTTGCCGGGATCCGGAAGCATCTTCACTTGCAGTAGTACCGGCTGTATGATCGACTGTCTTTGTGCAGTCTTGGAGATCTCCTCTGCCAGTCTGACCGAATCAACTGAATGAATCAGTCGGAAGCGACCGACGGCCTTTTTGACCTTGTTGGTCTGCAAGTGCCCGATGAAATGCCAGTTGATCTGCCTGCCGAAAGATTGGCCGATCAGCTCTTGCTTCTCGATCGCATCTTGCACCTTGCTTTCACCAAATTCGGTGACACCGCAATTGAAAGCTTCTCGTATGCTATCCACGCCGACGTACTTGGTGACCGCGACAAGCTTGACCGGGCGAGCCCCGATGCTCTCTCGAATACAAGCCAGGTTATCAGCCACACTCATGCCTTTCTAGCGTGCCAGGCGCTCTTACTGTTTGATCGCCAAATCAACAGCTACTATAAGACTTTGAATTGATCAATTTGTCAAGCCTCTGATACCACTTTCTTTTACACCACCGGTGGTTTCATGGTGCTAGTGGGCCGAATGCACATACAATGTGCGTATCTGTATATAGCTTGAGTGTCTTTGCCGTGTTGACCGAAAGTCCAAGCTTGCCGTCCGAAAGTTTGGATCGACTGACTGGCGATCTGTCTGCAGGTGTTGCAGCAAATCGACGGCATAACTGTGTTTGAGCCGCTAGCCGTCGGCCAGTAGTGCTACCACTTGTGACACCGAATAGACGGCTGCAGTTTCGCTCCTGAGAATGCGTGGACCGAGCGATACGGCTTGAAATCCGCAGGCGGCAGCAAGCTCGATCTCCGCGGCAGTAAATCCGCCTTCCGGACCGACGACTAGCGCTACATCGCCTTGTCCTGCCGGTTGAGCCTTGAGCACCGTGCTCAAGCGTTCGGTCTGCCTGCGCTCGGCGCATATGAGGGAGATGTCTTTTGGCTTGCATGAAGCAGCGATACTTTGCAGTGCCGAGTGCAAAGTATCGGGAATGTCCAAGTGAGGAACACAGGCCCGCTCACATTGTTCGGCCGCCTCTTTCATGATGATTTGCCAGCGCTTGAGTTTCGAACTTAAACGGGCGTCTTGCGAACACTCGGAGTCCAATTTGATGACACTGCGATCTGAAACAAACGGAAGCACTCGGCCTACGCCCAGTTCTGTAAGCTTCTGTAACGCCCACTCGAAGCGATCTCCTTTCAGCAGTGGCAATGCCAAAGTAATAGTGATCGGCGGATCGCCGCTTGCCGGCCTGATATTGGCGATGCGTGCCCTAATCAGGTCGGCGGTAATCTCATTCAATTCGCATGTTAACAGTTGTCCGCAGCCGTCCAAGACCAAGATCGATTCGCCGCTCTTAAGCCTGAGCACCGAACGTATCTGGCTGATAGTGGAGCGCTCGGTGATTTCAACCTGCCCGCTGGCAACGTCAATCGACTGAGGGGGCAAGAAGAAACGTTGGGTAGTCATCCGATTCAAGCGCCAAGCGATGCCAGTGTTATAATCTTCCTCCTGTGATTCTATTTGATTTCTCCTGAAGCATTACCCTTTACAAACCGATCCGCAGTACCACTCAATGGGAACGGCCGGTTGAGGGAAGTGAGACCCAGACGCATGGATCTGAAAGAATGGTTCGCCAGCCGGCGCAAGAGCCGGGAAGCGATGCAAGTAAAGCAGCCGCTGACAACCGAGGAGTATTGCGCTCTTTGGACTCAATGTTTTCAGTGTCGCGAGCTCTTGTATACCCGGGATCTCCGGAGTAACTTCCACGTTTGTCCGAAATGTCAATATCATTTTCGAATCGGAGCCGACCAGCGGATCGAGCAGCTCGCCGACTCCGACACCTGGGAAGAGCTCTCCGCCAACCTTATGTCTTCCGATCCGCTTGGATTTGTAGACACGGACACCTATCCGAATCGTTTGATTGAAGCAACCCGCAAGTCCGGTTTGCGTGAAGCGGTCGTGACCGGCACCTGCTTACTCAAGGACAGCAAGGTCGCGCTCTCCGTAATGGATTTCGGCCATTTTGGCGGTTCGATGGGATCGGTGGTCGGCGAAAAGGTGACTCGCTTAATCGAGCATGCCGTCGAACATCAGTTGCCTGTAATCGTGATATCGAGTTCCGGTGGCGCTCGCATGCAAGAAGGAATTTTGAGTCTGATGCAGATGGCAAAGACCAGCGCCGCTTTGCAAGCGTTGCACGACGCCGGTTTGCTCTTCGTCTCAATTCTCACCGAACCGACATTTGGTGGAGTAACTGCCAGCTTTGCCATGTTGGGGGACATTATCATCGCCGAGCCGGGGGCTCGCATCGGTTTTGCCGGGCGTCGAGTGATCGAGCAAACTATTCGGCAAAAACTGCCCAACGAGTTTCAAACTGCCGAACATCTGCTCAAGCATGGTCAAGTCGACATGGTTGTTGAGCGTACGATTTTGAAAGACACTCTTTACAGCTTGATTGAGTTTCACAAGCGTCGACGAGCAGTGCCGGCCAAAGCGGAGGGCAGAGAACAGATGGCACAAGCTAAAGTGTCGAGTCGACAGACCAGATAGGTTTTAGATGAACGCAAAGAAAATTGTTCCATTGGAATTCGAGCAACCGTTGCTTCTCTTGGCGCAACAAATAGAAGCGCTGGAAAAGCAGCTAGCCGACAATCCTAACGCCGAGCTCGAAGCGGACATCAACCAGCTCAACGAACAGTACAATCATCTCAAGCGCTCTTTGTACGCCAATTTGCGTCCGATCGATCATCTGGCGATCGCTCGCCATCCGCAACGACCCTATACGCGAGATTACTTCGAGCGTTGGGATGCCAATTGGATAGAAATGCACGGTGACAGGCAGGGCAGTGATGATGCCGCGATGGTAACCGGGTTTTTACAGCTCGGTGACTTTCGAGTGGTTGGTGTCGGCACGCAAAAAGGGCGAGCACTGAGAGACAAGCAACAATGCAATTTTGGCATGCCGCAGCCGGAAGGTTATCGCAAAGCGCTCAGATTGTTTCACCATGCTGAAAAATTCGGCATGCCGATCGTTTGCTTGATCGATACTCCGGGAGCTTATCCCGGACTGAATGCCGAGGAGCGCAATCAGGCGCAGGCGATCGCTTTGAATTTGCGCGAGCTGGCCGGATTGACAGTGCCGGTGGTGGCAGTGGTAACCGGTGAAGGCGGCTCCGGCGGCGCGCTGGCGATTGGTGTCGCTAATCGCATATTGATGTTGGAGCATTCGGTCTATTCTGTAATCTCACCGGAAGGTTGCGCCTCTATCCTCTGGCGTTCAGGCGACAAAGTGGCTGAAGCTTGCCAGGCGATGAAGATGACGGCGCGCGAGTTGTTTTCCTTGGGGGTAATCGATCAGGTAATCGAGGAGCCGCTGGGAGGAGCACATCATGATTTCGATTTTGCTTCGCAGAAAGTCAAGGCGGCCTTAATCGGGCAGTTGAACGAACTTTCTCAACTCTCCCAAAAGGCGTTGAAAGAAGATCGTTACGGCAAATTCCGCAAGATGGGCAGCTTCGTTGAAGCGGCGGTTTAGACCGGCAATTCGTCTCTATTTGTCCAGCATGCGCCTGTACCTTTTCAGCAGCGCTTTAGCTTTGGAGCTATGGACTCCTTTGCCCGAAACATGTGCAAGCAAGTCGACTGCGGCCTTGTAATTCTTTTTCTTAGCCTCTTCATTTGCCAGGCGCAAATAACTCTTATTGAGCAGCTCGGATTCGGCAGCACTCAAGCTGCCTGCTGCTTTCTTCTTTTCGAGCAGGTTTACTGCCTCATTCAACTTTCCAGTCGCAAACAGATTGGCAGGCTCTGATAATCCCAGTTTCGTCAAAAACGGCAAGCTTGTCTTCAGG